>NZ_JBHYUU010000190.1:0-15039 GCF_042749955.1 Kitasatospora sp. NPDC059462
GGCCGGACCCGTCCGCCCGACCGACCGCCCACCCGCTCGCCGGCTCACTGCCGGCGGTGTTCGGCGGCGGTGTTCGGCGACGGTGTTTGGCGACGGCGTCGCCGGACAGACGCCGGGCGACGGGGGTGTCCCCGAGCGGAGGAGGGAACGGCCGATGCACGGCGGAAACGACCTGGCCGGACGGACGGCGCTGGTGACCGGCTCCTCGCGCGGACTCGGCCTGCTGATCGCGGGCGAGCTCGCCGACCGGGGCTGCCGGGTGATGCTCTGCGGCCGCGACGAACTCGCGCTCGAACGCGCCCTGCGGACGCTGCGCGGCCGCCCCGGCGAGGTGGCCGCCACCGCGTGCGACCTGACCGCCGCCGACACCCCGGCCAGGCTACTCGGCGCGGTGCGCGAGCGCTTCGGCGCCGAGGTGGACCTGCTGGTCAACAACGCCGGCCTGATCCAGGTCGGCCCGCTCGCCGCCATGCAGGAGCAGGACTTCCGGCGGGCCCACGAGCTGATGGTGATGGCGCCGCTGCGGCTGGTCCAGGCGGTGCTGCCGACGATGCGGGCGCGCGGCGCGGGCTCGATCGTCATGATCGGCTCGATCGGCGGCAAGGTCCCGGCCCCGCACCTGCTGCCGTACGTCACCGCCAAGTTCGCGCTCACCGGCCTCTCCGAGGGGCTGGCGGCGGAGCTGGCGCCGTACGGGATCAGGGTCACGACCGTCGTCCCGGGCCTGATGCGCACCGGTTCGCAGACCGCCGCCGAGTTCACCGGCCAGGCCGGACGCGAGTTCGCCTGGTTCGCCTCCGCGGCCTCGCTGCCGCTGCTGTCGATGGACGCGCGACGGGCGGCCCGCCGGATCGTCCGGGCGGTCGCGACCGGCCGCCGGGAGCTGGTGCTCACCCCGCTCGCCAAGGCCGCGGCACGCGCCCACGGCCTCGCGCCGGCCACCACCGGCCGGCTGCTCACCCTCACCGCGCGGCTGCTGCCGTCCACCGGGTCCGCCCCGGAGCACGGCGTGCCCGGCGTCCGGGCGGCGGCCCGGCACCGGCGCGGCGGACCGGTCGACCGGCTCACCGCCCTCGGCCGGCGGGCCGCCCGGTCCCACAACGAACCGACGGCGTCCTGAGCCCCGCCCCGGCGGCGCCGGACCCCGCCCCAGCGAGGAGCACACCATGAGAGCCGTGACCTGGCACGGGCGCCGCGACATCCGCGTCGACTCCGTCGCCGACCCGGTCCTGAAGGAGCCCACCGACGTCCTGGTCGAGGTCACCACCACCGGGCTCTGCGGATCGGACCTGCACCTGTACGAGGTCCTCGGCGCCTTCCTCGACGAGGGCGACATCCTCGGCCACGAGGCGATGGGCGTGGTGCGCGAGACCGGAAGCGCCGTGCACGCCGTCGAGGCCGGCGACCGCGTGGTGGTGCCGTTCAACATCTCCTGCGGCACCTGTTTCATGTGCGTGAAGGGCCTGCACTCCCAGTGCGAGACCACCCAGGTGCGCGCCTACGGGACCGGCGCGGCGCTGTTCGGCTACACCAAGCTGTACGGGCAGGTGCCCGGCGGGCAGGCCGAACTGCTGCGGGTGCCGTTCGGCAACACCCTGCCCGTGGTCGTCCCGCACGGGCCGCCCGACGACCGCTACGTGCTGCTGTCCGACGTGCTGCCGACCGCCTGGCAGGCGGTGGAGTACGCCGAGGTGCCGCCCGGCGGCAGCGTCGCCGTGCTCGGCCTCGGGCCGATCGGCGACATGTGCGCCCGGATCGCCCGGCACCGCGGCGCGTCCACCGTGATCGGGGTGGACCTGGTGCCCGAGCGGCTGGAACGCGCCCGCGAGCGCGGCGTCGAGGTGCTCGACCTGGCCCGGCTCGGCTCCCGGGTGGCCGACGCCGCCCGGGACCTCACCGACGGACGCGGCCCCCACGCCGTGATCGACGCCGTCGGCATGGAGGCGCACGGCTCCCCCGCCGCCACCGCGGCGCAGCGGATGACCTCGCTGCTGCCGGACGCGCTGGCCGCCCGGCTGATGACCCGGGTGGGCCTGGACCGGCTGCACGCCCTGCACCTGGCGGTGGACATGGTGCGCCGCGGCGGCACCGTCTCGCTGTCCGGCGTGTACGGCGGCATGACGGACCCGCTGCCGATGCTGACCATGTTCGACAAGCAGCTGCGGCTGCGGATGGGCCAGGCCAACGTGCTGCGCTGGACGGACGAGCTGCTGCCGCTGCTGGGCGACGGCGACCCGCTCGGCGTGGACGGCTTCGCGACCCACCACCTGCCGCTGGCGGAGGCACCGGCCGCGTACGAGCTGTTCCAGCGCAAGCAGGACGGTGTGGTCAAGGTGCTGTTCCGGCCTTGAGCGGCGCGCCATGACCGCGGGACACGGGCGCCCCCGGCGCTCCGGCGGGCCCGGTCCGGCCTCTCGCGCCGGGCCGGACCGGGCCTCCGGGCGTGCCTCCGGGCGGGGCTCCGCCCGGAGCTCCGCGCGTGCCTCCGGGCGTATCTCCGGGCGTATCTCCGGGCGGGCGGCCGGCAGAGGTGGCGGCCCGGCCGGGCGCGACGGCGAGCGGGTGCCGCCCGGGCTGCGGACCGCCGCCGGGTACGCCTGGCGGCTGGTCGCGCTGGGCGTGGCCGCCTATCTGGCCGTCACCGTCCTCACCCGGCTCCAGCTGCCGGTGATCGCGCTGTTCCTGGCCCTGGTCATCACCTCCGTGCTGCGCCCGCCGGTCGACCTGATGGCCCGGGTGCTGCCCCGTTCGCTCGCCGTGCTGCTCGCCCTCCTCGGCTCCGTCGCCCTCGTCGGCGGGGTCCTCGCCCTGGTCGGCACGACCGTCGCCGCCGAGTGGGGCAGCCTGGGCGACGAGTTGCACGGCGGCCTCGGCCGGATCGACCGCTGGCTCACCGGCGCCCCCTTCCACCTCCACCCCGGCGCGGCCACCGATCTCAGGGCCCGGATCGGCGACTACCTCGCCGGTCACCGCTCCGCGCTGCTCAGCACCGCCCTCAGCGGTGCGGGGCGGGTCGTCGAGCTGCTCACCGGGCTGGCGCTCGCAGTGTTCTGCTCGGTCTTCTTCCTGCACTCCGGCGACCGGATGTGGAGCTGGGCGCAGCACCAGTTCCCGGCCCGCGCCCGCCCGCTGTGGGAACGGGCCGGCCTCGCCGCGTGGCACACCTTCGCCGGCTACACCCGCGGGGTGCTGATCGTCGCGGCGACCAACGCCGTCCTGGTCGGCATCGCCCTCGCGATCCTGCGGGTGCCCCTGGTCCTGCCCCTGATCGTCCTGGAGTTCGTCGCCGCCCTCATCCCGCTGATCGGCTCCCCGATCGCCCTGGCCGTCGCCGCCCTGGTCGCGCTGGCCGCCCGCGGTCCGGTGGTGGCCCTGCTGGTCCTCGGCCTGATCGTGGTGATCGGCCAGATCGAGGGCCATCTCCTGCATCCGCTCGTCCTCGGCTGGTCCGTCCGCATCCACCCGGTCGCCGTCGCCCTCTCCGTCACCGGCGGCGCCGTCCTCGGCGGCGTCCTCGGCGCCCTGGTCGCCGTCCCCGTGGTCTCCGTCGCCTGGGCCGTGCTCAACGCCCTGCGCCACGACGACGCCCCCGGCGGCTGAGGGGGCGTGCGGCCGCCGGGCGCCGGGCGGCGGGATCCCGTAGGGTCGGCCAATGGCGAAGTACTTCGATGTGCATCCAGAATCCCCGCAGCCGCGCACCATCGGCACCGTGGCCGCCAGTCTCAGGGCCGGTGCCCTCATCGCGTACCCGACCGACTCCTGCTTCGCCCTGGGCTGTCAGTTGGACAACCGCGAGGGCCTGGAGCGGATCCGGTCGATCCGGCGGCTCGACGAACGGCACCACTTCACCCTGATGTGCGAGGACTTCGCGCAGCTGGGGCAGTTCGTCCAGCTCGACAACAACGTCTTCCGCGCCGTCAAGGCGGCCACCCCGGGCAGCTACACGTTCATCCTGCCGGCCACCAAGGAGGTCCCCCGCCGGCTGATGCACCCGAAGAAGAAGACGGTGGGGGTCCGGATCCCCGACCACGCCGTCACCCGGGCGCTGCTCGCCGAACTCGGCGAGCCGCTGGTCTCCAGCACCCTGATCCTTCCGGGCGAGGAGGAGCCGATGACCCAGGGGTGGGAGATCAAGGAGCGCCTCGACCACGTCCTGGACGCGGTGGTGGACTCGGGCGACTGCGGCACGGAGCCGACGACGGTCGTGGACTTCTCCGGGGGCGGACCGGAGATCGTCCGGCGCGGAGCGGGGGACGTCAGCCGCTTCGAGTGAGGGGCGGGGTGACCGGCCGCGCACGGCCCGGGCGGCCCGGGCGGCTCAGGCGGCCCGGGCGGCCCGGGCGGCGACGAGGCCGTCGAGTTCGCGCAGGTCGACGCCGCGGCGCAGGGCGCGCAGATCGGCCTGGAGGTCGGACGGCGGGACGGCGAGGACGGTGCAGCGGGCGCGGGCCAGGCAGTAGCGGCTCACCGAGCCGCCCTGGAACAGCCGGCGCACGGTGGTGCGCAGGGTGCCGTGCCGTCCTGCGCCGACCACCAGCAGGTCGTCCGGGCGGTCGGCCAGCGCGGTCAGCACCGGGCCGACCTCACCGCGCACCACCAGGGGCTCGACCCGGACGCCGGCCGGCAGGCCGCCGAACGCCTCCTCCAAGGCCTGGTCCATGCGCGCGTCGGCCAGCGCCTGCCAGGCGCGCAGCAGCGGCGGGCAGGGGCGCAGCCGGTAGTTGTACTCCCCGCCGGCCGGCGTCCAGGCGAGCACCGGCACCAGGACGGCGCCCCGGTCGCGCGCCTCGTCCGCCGCCCGGTGCAGGGCGGTCAGGCTGTGCAACGATCCGCTGACTCCGACGATGACGCGCGCGCCGTCCGACATGGTCCTTCACTTTCCGGTGTTCGATCTGCTGAATGCTTATGGATTATGGTTCCACAGGGTCTTCGAGCCTGCAAATCAAAGGCTTTAACTGTATATGGCCTTGCATCGCAGGATCCCGGCCGGTCTTCGGGCGGGAAACCGGTGGCGACGCCCGCCGGGCCCGGTCCACCCTGGGCGCCGTGACCGTCCCGAACAGCCCCGCCCCCGACCGCACCGCCCCGGCCGGCGCCCCGCCGGACGACGCGTCCGAGCCGCGGCGCCGGGTCCGCGCCCTCCACACCGGCACCACCGTGACCGTCTACCAGGCGTACCCGCCGGAGATCGGACGGGCCGCGGCCCGCGACGGGCGTTTCCCGGCGCAGTGGAAGCGCGACCGGATGACGTGGATCAAGCCCTCGTTCCTGTGGATGATGTACCGCTGCGGATGGGCCGCCAAGGAGGGGCAGGAGACCGTGCTCGCCGTGGAGATCGACCGGGCCGGCTTCACCTGGGCCCTGGAGCACGCCTGCCCGGCGCACTACGAGCGCGGCCTGCACCCCGACCGGGCGAGCTGGCAGCGCGAGCTGAAGCGGGCGCCCGCCCGGGTGCAGTGGGACCCCGAGCGCGATCTGCACCTGCGTCCGCTGCCGTACCGCTCGCTGCAGCTCGGCCTGGCGGGCGAGGCGGCGCGGCGGTACGCGGACGAGTGGACGGTGTCCGTCACCGACGTCACTCCGCTGGTGCGGCGGATCCACGGCCATCTGCGCGACGGCGAGCCGGAGGCCGCCCGGCTGCTGCTGCCGGACGAGCGGCCCTACCCGCTGCCGGAGGGCCTGTCGGTGCGCCTCGGCGGGTGACCGGCGGGCGGCGGCGCCCTACGATCATGGGGTGTCCAAGCTTCGTGATCGCTCGTCAGCGGCCGCCACATCGGCCTGCTCGTCCGCCCGGGCGGCGTGTTCCTCCCGGAACTCCGTCCTGTCCATCGGCTCCGTGGGGTCGGTGCTGTCCATCGGCTCGGCGGCCTCGGTGCTGTCCATCGGGTCGGCCGGCAGCTTCCTGTCGATCGGCTCGGCCGGGTCGGCGCTGTCCGTGCTGTCCGCCGGGTCGTGGCTGAGCGTCGGCTCGGTGCTCTCCGCGAACGCGCGCTGGTCGGCGCTGTCCCGGTCCCGCTGCTCCCGGGGCGGGCTGCTGGCCGCCGGTGCGGTGGCGCTCACCGCGGGAACGGTGCTCGCCGGCGGGGCGCGCCGGCGCCGCGGCCGGTAGGGCCGGGGGTGCTGCCACGGCCGGACCCGCGGCGGCTGCTCCCGCTGCTGCGCGATCCGGCGTTCTGGTACGTGGGCGCGCTGGCCGCGATGTGGCCGGTGCTGCGGCTGCTGCCGCCCGAACGGGTGCGGGCGCTGCGCGCGTGGGCGTCGACCGACCTGGACAACCTGCGGCCCTGGCCGGACGGTCACCCGGTCGGCTCGCTGGCGGTGTCGGCGTTCGTCCCGCAGGACACCGTGTGGATCTGGCCGGTGTTCGCCCTCTCCGTCTTCGCGGTGGTCGGGGCGCTCGGCGGCCGGCGGGCGGTGGCGGTGCTGGCGCTGGTGCACGTGGCGGCGACCGCGTTGACCGAGGGCCTGGTGTGGTGGCGGATCGAGCACGGCGCGCTGCCGCCCGAGGCCGCGCACGCGCTGGACACCGGCCCGTCCTACGTGGTGGTCGCGGCGCTGGCGGTGGCGGCCTGCCGGGCCCGGCCGGTGTGGTCGCGCGCGGCGTGGCTGGCGATGCTCGCGGTGGCGGCGCCCAATCTGCTCGGCGGAGTGGCGGACGGCGAGGTCGCCGCCGTGGGGCACCTGGTCTCGCTGCTCGCGGGGCTCGCCGTCGCGGCCGCGCACCGGCTGGGGCTGCCGCCGGTGGCCCGGCGCACCGCACCGGCGGCCTCGCGTCAGGCGGAGCGGGTCCCGTCCAGGTAGGCGAGGACGGCCAGCACCCGGCGGTTGTCGTCGTCGGAGGCGCCGAGGCCCAGCTTCGCGAAGATGCTGGAGGTGTGCTTGCTGACCGCGCCCTCGCTGAAGTGCAGCCGCTGGGCGATCGCCGCGTTGGAGCGCCCCTCGGCCATCATCGCCAGCACCTCGCGCTCGCGCGGGGTGAGCAGCGCGAGCGGACGGTCGTCGGCGTTGCGGGCGAGCAGGCGGGTGATCACCTGCGGGTCCATCACGGTGCCGCCGGAGGCGACGGTGCGCAGGGCGTCCATGAACTGCCCGGCGTTGGAGACCCGGTCCTTGAGCAGGTAGCCGACCGCCCCGGCGCCGTCGGCGATCAGCTCCCGCGCGTACAGCTGCTCGACGTGCTGGGAGAGCACCAGGACGGGCAGGCCGGGCCGGGAACGGCGGGCCGCCAGGGCGACCTGGAGGCCCTCGTCGGTGAAGGTGGGCGGCAGCCGGACGTCCACCACGGCGACGTCCGGCCGGTGCTCGGCGAGCGCGGCGGCGAGTTCGGGGCCGCTGCCCACCGCCGCGACGATCTCGTGCCCGTGGGCGGAGAGCAGGAGGGACAGACCGTCCCTCAGGAGGTAGAGGTCCTCGGCGAGGACAACGCGCACGGAAGCTCCATGGTCAGCCGGGTCGGGCCCCCCGGGGGGCTGATCAGCGTGAGCGTACCGTCGAACGCGGCCAGCCTGCGCTGGATGCCCCGCAGGCCGGTGCCCCGGCCGGGGTCCGCGCCGCCCCGGCCGTCGTCGGTGACCTCGACGCGCAGCAGACCGTCCGTGTGGAGCAGGTCCACGGCGACGTGCCGCGCTCCGGCGTGCTTGACCGCGTTGGTCAGGGCCTCGCTGACCGCGTAGTAGACCGCCGACTCGACCGGGGCCTCGGCCCGGCCGGGCAGCTCGGCCCGCACCTCGACGCGCAGCGGCACGTCCAGGGCCAGGGCGCGCAGCCCCTCGGCCAGGCCGCGCTCGGCGAGCACCGGCGGGTGGATGCCGCGGACCAGGTCGCGCAGCTCCTGGAGGGCCTGGCCGACGTTCTCCTGCGCCTCCGTCACCACCGTCCTGGCCCGCGCCGGGTCGCTGTCGATCAGCGCGGCGACCGCGCCCAGCCGCAGGCTCACCGCGACCAGCCGGGCCTGGGCACCGTCGTGCAGGTCGCGTTCGATCCGGCGCAGCTCGGCGGCCTGCGCCTCGGTGACGTCCAGGCGGGTCTCGGTGAGCTGCTCGACCCGGTGGGCGAGGCGGGAGCGCTCGGTGGGGCCGAGCAGGGCGTGCGTCCAGCGGCCGTGCAGGCGCAGCGCCGGACGGGCCAGGGCCGGGCCCGCGGCGGCCAGGGCGAGGCCGAGCGCGAGGGCGGGGGCCACCGGGAGACCGCGGGCGCCGCCGGGCAGCGGCAGCGGCAGGGCGGTGCACGCGAGGGCGTAGAGGCCGGCGCCGAGCAGCAGCGGCGGGGTGGCGGCCAGGGCGCCGCCGACCACCGGGTTCAGCAGCACCCAGAGGGCGTCGCGCCAGGTCGCCGGGTCCTTCCAGAGCCAGCGGATGGTGCGGGAGGCACTCGCGAACCAGCGGTTCCTCTGGTAGTCGTGGCCGGTCCAGAACCAGCCGTGCAGGGTGCGTTCGAGCCCGGGGCGCGGCAGGTAGGGCGGCGGCACCGGCACGCCCGACCAGCGGCCGGCGTAGGCCCGGGCGAGGCCGGCGGCGGCGCGGGCGAGCCGGGTGGTGGCGGGGAAGAGGACGAAGATCCCGAGGCCGAACCAGAGCACGAAGCTGCCCAGGACGACCGCCTGCAACAGCAGTTCGGCGGGGACGACGGCCGTCAGCACCAGCAGCCGGCCGAGGGCGGCACCTCGGCTGCGCAGCGCGGCCGGGACGGCGTGGGCCGCGGGGTCGGCCTGAGCGGCCGGGACGGCGGGGACGGCCTGAGCGGCGGGGACGGCGGGCGGCACGCTGTTCACCGGGCCGGGCCTCCGTTTCGGTGGTGGGTCGTCCTGTGCAGGCACGGGCGGGCACGGGCGGGCCCGGTGACGGCCCGTCGCCCGGTCATGATCCCAGCTCCGCCGACGGGGCCGGGTGGTCGGGGACGCCGCGGGGCTCCTCCTTCCGGTGCGGACGGGGCGGGAGGGGCGGACGGGGCGGGTTGTCCGGGCGGTCCAGCCGGCGTGCCGTCCGCAGGCAGAGCGCGCCGAGCACGACGAACGCCACCGCCAGCGGTATCCCCGCCGCCCGGGGCAGGTAGAGCGCCAGGAACCAGCTGCGGGCGGCGGGAGCGAACAGCGCCAGGCCGAGCGCCACCAGGCCCTGGGGGGCGATCAGCAGGATGCCGCCGGTGGTCAGCAGGCCGACCGCCGCCGCGCGGCCGCGCGCGGGCGCGGTCCCGGGCACCGACGGGCCCTCGCCCCCGGCCCCGTCGCGTTCCGCGGGCCCCGCGGTGCGGACGAGTCCCTTGCGCAGCACGTCCAGCAGCTCCGGGCCGCGCGCCTCCAGCCGCCGTCGGGCGGCCCGGCCCAGCGCCCACGCGTACAGCGCGCCGGTGAGCAGGCCCGCGGGCACCCCGGCCCAGCGCAGCGGTGCACTGGACAGCAGGGTGCCGGCCAGCACCACACCGGCCGCGGGCAGGGCGGCGAGCAGTTGCAGCCAGAACGCCGCCAGGCCCTGGGCGTGGACGTGTTCGGCGCTCTCGTCGGCGAGGTCGTCCAGCGGGCCGCCACCGGGGCGGTCGGGCGACGGGGCGGCGGCGGTCACCGACAGCAGCGGGATCAGCCCGGCCGCCGCGCCGAGGACGGCCGGCAGCACGGCGAACACCCACGGGCGGACGGCGCCCGGGGTGACCGGGAGGGCGGCGCACGTCAGCACCAGGGCCACCGGGGCGGTGACCAGCAGCCAGGCGGCCTGCCGGGCCCGGACGTCGGCGCGTTCCACCCCCGGCACCACCAGGGTCAGCCAGAGCGCGCCCGCGTCCAGGCCGTACAGGTTGACGCAGAACGCGCCGGCGAACAGCGCGGCCACCACTCCCGCCCACGGCAGCAGCACGTCGAAGCCGTCGAGCAGCGGGAACAGGGCGGTGAACACCCCCGTCCAGAGCGCCGCCCGCAGGAACCGGGCCCGGCGGGGATCCCGCCGCCAGAGCACCAGCTCCTTGCCGAGGACCGCGCCCACCGGGGTGTCGGGAAGCAGCCTGCGCCGGGTCCGGGACCGGGCGGCGGCCCGGGCCGGGTGTCCGCCGCGCACGAGCTGCCGGGAGAGCAGCGCCGCCCAGGCCGCCAGCAACAGCGCGCAGACGGCCGCCAGCGCGGCCAGCGCGGCGACGGCCACCGGCCAGTCCGCCCGGCGGGCCGCGTCCACCGCGACCACCCCCCAGCCCGAGGGCGGCAGCCGCACCGCGGCGGCGGCCCCGCCCGCCCAGTCGCCGCTGCCGAGCCGGACCAGGAAGCCGATCGCGAACCAGCCGGAGTTGAGGGCGGCCATCACCAGACCGACCAGCAGCGCGGACAGCTCCCGGCCGAGGCGGAAGCGCAGCACACCGCCCAGCACCTGCGGGGTGAACCTCGCCAGCACCACCACGAAGAGCAGTTGGAGCAGCACGGCGGGCACCGCGACCAGCGCCGCCGCCGGCCCCTGGCGGGCGCCGTAGACGAACAGCCCGGCGAAGGCGACCAGCGCGAGCACCGGGGTGACACCGACGAAGCCGGCGCCGAGCAGCCCGAGGGCCAGGGCACGCGGTCGCACCGGCACCATGGCGAACCAGGCGGGCCGCAGGGTGGCATCGCCACCGGTGACCAGCGGGCCGAGCGCCCACCCCAGGCTCCACAGCAACTGCCCCAGCGCCAGGACACCGAACCCGGCCCCGGGGGTGGCGTAGTCCGCCGCACCGAGCAGCGCGGTGCCGACCGCGCCCGCCCCGCCGCACAGCGCGCCGAGGACCAGCCCGGCGGCCCGGGGGCCGGACATCGACCGCCGCAGCACCGTCACCTTCATGCCGGTGAGCACGGTGACCGCGACCCGGCCGCCCGCCGCCGGCGGGGCCGTCAGGACGCCAGCCACTCCAGCCCCTCCGCTCCCCCGGTCCGGGCGCCGACCAGCTCGACGAACACGTCCTCCAGGGCCCGCCCGCCCCGCACCTCGGCCAGCGTCCCGGCGGCCGCCACCCGGCCCCCGGCGATCACCGCGACGTGGTCGCAGAGGCTCTCGACCAGGGGCATCACATGGCTGGAGAGCACCACCGAGCCGCCGGCCGCGACGAACCGCCCCAGGATCGTCCGCACGGTCGCCGCCGAGACCGGGTCGACCGCCTCGAACGGCTCGTCCAGCACCAGCAGCCAGGGGGCGTGCAGCATCGCGAGGGCCAGGCCGATCTTCTTGCGCATCCCGGTGGAGTAGTCGATCACCGCCGTCCCGGCCGCCTCCGCCAGCTCCAGCACGTGCAGCAGCTCCTCCGCGCGGGAGTCCACCGTCCGCCCGTCGAGGCCGCGCAGCCGCCCCAGGTACCGCAGCAGCTCCAGACCGGTCAGCCGCTCCGGCAGCGCCAGGCCGTCGGGCAGCACGCCCACCAGCGCCTTGGCGGGCAGCGGGTCCGCCCAGACGTCGATGCCGAACACCTCCGCCCGCCCCGCGTCCGGCCGCAGCAGCCCGACCGCCATCGACAGCGACGTCGTCTTGCCCGCGCCGTTCGGCCCCACCAGCCCGTAGAACGAGCCGCTCGGCACGGTCAGCTCCACCCCGTCCACGGCCCGGCGGCCCCCGAACCGCTTGCTCAGCCCCGCCAACCTCAGCGCCGGAACCCGCTCGCCCTCCACCCGCACCGCACCTCCCCGGCTCACCGGCCCACCCCCACCGGGCGGCCCACAGCAAACGCTAGGACGGACACGATCGAGCCGGAATCCAGCCCGCTACACACTTCACGGTGGGTCCAGCCCCACCCCCGACCTGCACCCCGCCACCCACCGGCGCTCCTCCCCGCCCGGGCGGGGACGGCGGCGCACCCAGCAGGCGTCGGTCCAACCCACCGGACACCGCCCCCTCGAACCGGCGCCACGGCCCGGAAACCCCGCCTCCGCCCCAGGCGGCCCACGGGCAGGCCCGCCGGGAGCGTGGGTCCGGCCTCGCCACCGCCTGGACGGGCGGCCGGCGGCCGTACACCCGACACCACAGAGCCGATCGAGAACGCCCGGACCGGCCCCATCAGCTGCCGACGCGCCGGGCGGAAGGGCCGCAGTGGCTTCAGGCAACGAGGGTCCGGCATCACCACCGTCCTGGCCGACCGGGCACCGGCAGCACACCCGACACCACAAAGCCGACCGGGAACGGCCGGACCGGCCCCTTCACCACCGACACCTCCACCCGAGGACAGGCCCTGATCAACCGCCGACCCCATCAGGTTCCGGGCGGAAGGGCAGCGGCGGCCTCAGGAGGCGAGGATCGCCGCCAAGCGGGTCGCCTCCGTACGGACGCGGCGGGGGGCCGTGGGGGCGGTGAGGGGGGCGAGGGCGGGGAGCGGGGTGCGGATCTGCTCGGCGGCCGCGCAGTCGGCGGCGAGGGTGAGCACGTCCGCCAGGCCGCGGCGGGCGGGGTCGGGGGCGAGCTCGGGGAGCATCGCGGTGAGCACGGAGAACACCGCCCGGCCCGCGCCGCTGCGGGCGGCGTCGGCGAGGACGGGCAGGATCCGGTTCGGCTTGGCGACGGACAGCAGCCACAGCGCCGCGAGCCGCTCGCCGAGCGTCTCCGGCCGGAGCCGGCCCCGTGCGGTCAGCGTCAGCAGGGCGTCCAGGGCGGCGGTGCGGTGCTCGGCGCGGGCGGCGGTCATGCCGTAGGCGAGCAGGAGGTGGCTCACCGGCCCGGGTTCGCCCGGGAGGTCGGCGAGCCGGGGCAGCAGGGGGTTGGGGTCGCGGTGGCCCGCCGAGCCCGCCTGGACGGCCAGTTCGGGGAGGCCGTGCGCGGCGACGGTGTCCGGCTTCCAGGGCGCCGTCCAGGGCAGCTGGCCGAGCTGGCCCGCCGACGACCGGAACAGGCCCGCACACCAGCCGGTCCTGGTGGGGTCGGGCAGCGCGTGGAGCAGCCCGGTGACGCCTTCGGACACGACCGCGGCGGGGGCCGGCGGGGCGATGCGCGGGAAACTGCCGGGCGACCCGTCCGGGACGTGGACGTGGAACCCCACGGGCTCGGGCAGCGGCACGTCGGGCGGCAGTTCACCGCCGAGCCCGGCCGCCGCCGCGCGGACGGCCGGCCGTGCCCGCGGCGGTATGCGGAGCAGCGCCTGGGCCAGATCGGCGGGCCAGGGGCGGGCACCGGCCGCCCGGTGGGCCGCGAGCCGTTCGGTGAGCACGGCCGGGTCGAGGCTGCCGTCGGCGGCGGTGGGGGTGGCGAGCAGCACCGGCACCGGCGCGTCGGCGACCTCGCACGCCGCCTCGAAGACCCGCAGCGCGGGGATCATGGCGGGCGTGCGCAGCGGGTACCGCAGGGCGAGCAGTTCGGCCGTGAACGCGGCGGACCGGTGCTCACGGCCGGCCAGGGCGTCGAGCAGGCAGCCCAGCGAGCCCGGGACGGTGCCGATGCCGTCGAACAGGACCTGGCGGTCACCGCGGCGCGCGGCGAGCGGGGCGAGCGCGGCACGCAGGGCGGCCGCGTCACGGTGGTGCTCGGCGATCAGCGCGGCGAGCACCACCTCGAACTCCCCGGGCTCGGGCACCCGGTCGGCCAGCACGGCGGCCAGCCGCTCGGCGAGCTCGAACGGCCCGGTGGGCGCGGGCGGGAGGGCGGGCGCGGGCGGGAGGGCCGGCGCGGACGGGAGGGCGGCCGGCCCCACGGGCTGCGGGGACGGCGCGGGCCCGGCGGTCACGCCCGGGGCGGCCAGCAGCTCGGACGCGTCCGCCCGCAGGGCGGGGCCGAGCGCGGTGGCGGCGGCGCGCACCGTCTCGGAGGTCACCGGGTCGGCGGCGCCGGGCAGATGGCGGGCGACCAGCCGCAGGGCGCGTTCCTGGACCGCGGGGCCCGGGTGCCCGAACGCCACCGCGAGCGCGGGCAGCAGGTCGTCGGCCAGGGTCGGATCACGCTGCAGCACCGCGTCGGCCCAGCCCAGCTGGACGGTGGCGAGGGCCTTCTCGGGGCGGGCCAGGACGGCGGACGTGAGCTCGGTGAACAGCGCGCCGGAGAGCAGGGCGTCCGTCGACCGCAGCGCCGCCTGGGCGGCCTTCGCGACGGTCGGCGCGCCGTCGGCGGCCAGCCGGACGTGGTCGCCCGCCCGGGCGGCGACCTCCTGCGGGTCGGGGGCCAGCTCCGCGTACAGCCGGAGGAATCCCCGCAGGTTGCCGGGCCGGTCGCCGCGCAGCAGCCGGCCGAGGCAGAGGTCGAGCAGTTCGGCGCGGTCGAGCAGGCCCTCCCCCGCCAGGGCGACGAGCGCCTTGGCCCACTCGTTGTCCGGCCCGGAGCGGGCGGCGTACGGGTCGGCGAACGCGGAGCCGGCGTCCGGGACCTCGAACAGGCGGCGGACGAACGCGGCGAGCCGGGGCTGGGCGCGCAGCCAGGAGAGCAGCGTGTCGTGGTGCGGCACCGGCGCCCGCAGGCCCCGGTCGGCGAACCACTCGCCGATCTCGCGGTGGTGGTGGCGCATCGACGATCCCTCGCGCAGCCAGCCGATCACATAGCCGTCGGTGGCCGGGACCTCGGTGTCCGACCAGACGGCGAGGCCGTGGGTGATCTGCCAGCGGAAGTGGTCGCCGCGGGCCGGCAGCCACTCGGCGAGCCTGATCGCCAGTTCGCGCCGGAACGCCGCGTCGCGGTGCGGCACGAGCAGGGCCGTCAGCAGGACGCGGGCGTCGGCGCCGGTGGAACCGCCACCGGGCAGCGGCCAGCTGAGGGAGAGCAGGCGGCGCGCGGTGAGCCAGTCCAGGGCCTCCGCCGGGGTGGCGGCGGCGTAGAGCCCGGCGAACTGCAGCGCGGCGAGCTGGTCGTAGGCGGCGGCGTAGCGTCGCATGTCGCCCGAGGAGAGCTCGCGCAGCAGCTCGGCGCGGAGCTTGCGCAGCGGGGCGCGCAGCGCGCCGAGCTCGTCGGCGGGCACCGGCGAGAGCCGGTCGACCACCCCCTGCGGCACCCGCGCGGCGATGAGCGCCCGCACCTCGTCCCAGCCGATCGTTCCGCCCGTGGGACCACCCTTGGGACCGCCCATGACACCCCTCCTCCGCCCGCTCCGGTCGATGATCGCGAACCTAGCCGACCCCTCTGACAACCGGGC
>NZ_JBHYUU010000191.1:0-14980 GCF_042749955.1 Kitasatospora sp. NPDC059462
CCTGGGTTTTTCGCCCCCGGCCCGGGGGGGGGGCCCGGGCGGGGGCCCGGGCCCCCGCCGCCGTCACCCGCCGGTCCGCCGCCGCGCCGGTGCTCCGGCCCGCCGCCGCAGGGCCACGCCCGCGCCCGCGAGCGCGGTGGCGCCCAGGGCCGCGGCCGCCGTCACGGCGGGCAGCGCCGTGCCGCCGACCGGCTGCGGGGCGGCGGGCTCGTAGCCACCGCCCCGGCCCGCCCGGTCGTACGCCGAGCCGGGCAGCTTGTCGCCGTAGCGCTGCCGGACCAGCCCCTGGTAGGCGGCCAGGCTCACCCCGGACTCGCCGACCGAGCGGCGCGCCTCGTCGTCCAGCGGCAGCACCCGGCCGTCCCGCAGCACGTACCAGGCGTTGATCTGCGGCTCGCGGAACGCCGTCCCGCCACCGCCGTCGGCCGCCCGCGCCGCGTAGTCGCCCTCGTCACCGCCGGTGGCGATGTTGACCACCCGCCAGCCGCCGTCCTGCTTCACCGTCCAGACCGAGGCGACCTGGCCGTCGGCCGCCACCACCCGGCTGGCGGCGAACTCGGCGCGGGCCACCGGTGCGCCCGGCGTGCCGGAGACGAAGGCGGCGTCCAGCGTGTACACCGGCACGGTGTCCCCGGCCAGCCGGGGCGCGGCGGCGGCGGCCGCCGCCTCCCCGGCCGCGCCGGGAGCGAGCCGCCCGGCGGGCGGGGCGTCCTTGCGGGCGAAGAAGCGGCCCACCTGGTCGAGCACCGCCGGGCTCTGCACCGCGGTGCGGGCCCGGGCCAGCTCCGCGGCCGGCACCGGCTCGGGCACCCCGGTGACACCGGCCGGACCGGAGGAACCGGCCGGACCGGCCGGACCGGAGGCGGACGCGGCCGGCGCGAGCGCCAGCCCCAGGCCGGCGGCGAGCAGGACGGCCGCCGCGCCGCGGCGGACCGCGGCCTTGTGCATGCTGCTCATGTCGCCCCTCACGCGCCGATCCGGTACAGGGAGTGGGTCCAGGAGAACGTGCCGTTGGACACGTAGTAGTTGTAGTCCGCCCAGTTGTAGCGGTAGTTGGACGGCCACGGGTCGCCCCAGTAGACCCAGTTGCTGGTGGTGTCGTAGCCGTACAGGACGTGCATGTGGCCGCCGCCGGAGCTCCACTGGATCCGGGTCTCCACCGGCCGGTCGGCGTTCACCTCGCTCTGCACCGTGCTGTAGCGCAGGTACCCGCTGACGTACGAACCCGGGTTGATGCCGATCCAGCTCAGGGCGTTCTGGACGTCGCCCAGCGTGGCCTGGTTGTTGGGGCAGCCGGAGTTGGTGGAGCGGCCGAACGCCGCGTTGCAGAACTGGTTCTGGCTGTAGTTGTAGCCGTACCAGGTGGCGATGGTGTTGCCGCTCGCCGCCCAGCACCAGTTGCTCTGCTGTTGCTGCTGCATGGTGAGGTTGAGCTTCTTGGACGTGCCGGCCAGGTCGGCCGTGGTGCCCGCGGCGGCCGCGGGCCGCACCCGCTGCTGGGGGCCGGGGGCCGTGGGGGCGGCCTGGGCCGGGGTGACGGCCGCGACGCTGAGCGCCGGGCCGAGGACGCCGAGCGCGAGCACCGAGACGGCGCGGCGCAGGCGTATCCGAGTGACAGACATGGGGGATTGGCCTCCTTGCGGCAGGCAGAGGAGTCGAGAGGTGTGGGGGTGCGGTCCGGATCGCGCCACCGAGCATCGCGCCGTTGACATGGCCGGTCAACGGCCCCCGACGGCCCGTCCATCGGGTGTGAACGGGCCCGCCGCGCTGTGAACGGCGCCCCCGGAACCCCCGCCAGGAACGCCGGAACCGGTGACAAACCCCCCTCCACATGTGAATATTCACGACCGGCCGGGCCCTCCGCCCGGACCCTCGCCGGGCCGCCCCCGTCCCGCCACCCGAGGAGACCGCATGCAGCGGACCGACCAGCCCGACCTCGTCACCGCGCTGCGCACCGGCCCGTTCGACCTCGCCCTGCGCACCGCGATCGCCGCCCGCGGCCTCGCCCTGCACCGCATCCGCGACCACCTCGCGCTGCGCGGCGTGCACATCGGGGTCACCAGCCTCAGCTACTGGCAGCAGGGCCACCGCCGCCCCGAGCGCCCCGAATCACTGCGCGCGGTCCGGGAGTTGGAACGCGTCCTGGACCTCCCCGCGCACTCCCTCACCCGGCTGCTCGGCCCCCGCCGGGCCGCCCCCGCCACCCCGGACGGCCCGCCGGTCCGCCCCTACCGCGACCTCATCACCCCGGCCACCGCCGTCGACGACCTGCTCGCCGAGCTGGCCGGACCGCGCGACAGCGGCCTGCACACCATCACCCACATCGAGCGGATCCGGATCGGCGCCGACCGCCGGCTGAGCCGCCGCGACTCCCAGCACGCCCTGCGCGCCCACCGCGACGGCATCGACCGCTACCTCGCCATCCACCAGGGCGACCCCGGCAGCGACATCACCCTGGTCGGCGTGCGCGCCGAGGAGAACTGCCGGCCCGGCCGCATCCGCCGCGACCAGGCCCACGACCTGCTGATCGCCGAACTGCTGCTGGACCGCCGGCTGCGCGCGGGCGACACCCATCTGCTCGGCTACGGCTTCGACGACGCCCCGGCGCCCGAGCCGAGCTGCGAGTACGTCCGCGGCTTCCACACGGGCGCCGGGCAGTACGTCCTGCAGATCACCTTCCACCCGGCCGCGCTGCCGGTCCGCTGCCACCGCTTCGCCCGCCGCTCACCGGACGAGAAGCCGTACGAGAGCGAGGAGTTGACCCTCGACGGCCACCACTGCGTCCATCTGGTCGCGACCGCCGTCGGGCCCTGTCTGCTGGGCATCGGCTGGGACTGGGAGTGAGGCCCCCCCGGTCCGCCGGGCCTCACGGGCGCGCCGGATCACGGATCCAGCCGTCCCGCCGGAGCAGCCGGCCGGCCACGCCCACGGCCGAGTCGAGCAGCACGGCGACCTCCGTGAGCAGCCGCTCCCGGCCGTCGGGCGGCGCGGGCGGCGGGGTCACCCGCCGGTCGCCGAAGCGGCGGACCAGCAGGCCGCCGGCCGGCAGGGCCGGCGCGAACAGCGCGAGGTTCCCGGCCGGCACCCCTGCCGCCGCCGCCGGCGGGCTCAGCCGCCGTCACTCCCCGAAGGCCAGCTCCAGGCAGTCCTCCACCGGCCGGTAACCGATCTGCTGGTAGATCGAGTTGCTGGTCGGATTGGAGAGGTCCGTGTACAGCAGCACCTCCGCCGCCCCGTCGGCCAGGGCCGCGGCCGAGGCGGCCGCCGTGACGGCGCTGGCGTAGCCGCGACCGCGGGCGTCGGCCGGGGTGTAGACCGGGCCGACGCGGGACATCCCGGCGACGACCGCGCTGGCCCCGGCCACCGCGACCGGCCGCCCGGTGTCCTCCCACAGGTGCAGCCGGCCGTCGGCGGTCCGGTCGTCCACCGCCCTCGCGACGTCGGGGACGAGGACGTCCGCCTCGGCCGCGAACTCCTCGAACCAGCGGATCAGCAGCTCGCGGTCGGCCGCCCCGGCGAGCCGGGAGCGACCGGCCGGCGGGCGTGGCGGGCTGGTCAACTCACCGAGGCGGTAGAGGCGTTCACTGGTCCGGACGGTCCCGGTGACCCCGGTGGCCCCGGCCCAGGCCGCGCCGAACGCCCGCACCGCCGCCACCCCGCCGCCGACCCCGGTGATCGGCGCGGACCCGGCCCGGGCACCGACAGCGGCACCGGCTCCACCACCGGCACCGCCACCGGCACCCGCGAGTTCGACGGCCAGTTCGGCCGCCGCGCGCTCGGGCATCAGCCCCAGCCTCGGCACGAACGGCGGGGTCCACAGGAACACCCCTTCGACCTCCCCGCCCGGCTCCGGGCGCCACCAGCCGAACACCGGCACGCCGTCGCCGAAGGAGCGGGGGCCGCGTGCCGCCAGCCGGTCCGTGACCGTGAGCAGCATGGTGTTCTCGGCCGGGTGCGCGGCGAGGAAGCCGCCGGCCCGGGTGCGGAAGTCGTCAAGGGCGGTGCTGAGGATCCAGGGCATGACCCATCCTCCCCCGGCCGCCCCGGCGCCGGCCACCGCATTATCCGGGCGTGGACACCCCCAGCCGCTCGGCGAGCTCCGCCGGGTCGGTGGTCGGCGCGTCGCAGGTGAAGTGCCGGCAGACGTACGCGGCGGGCGCGCCGTCGACCAGCGGCCGGCCGGCGAGCAGCGGCACCTCGTCGCTGCCCGCGCCCGGCTCGCCGAACGCGACCACGGCGCCGGGCGCGGTGCCCAGCAGCGCGGTCCGGTGCAGCGCGACCGTCCCGGGGTCGCCGGCCGGGCCGATCACCGCGACCTCGCGCGGGCCGTCGGCCAGTGCCTCGGCGGCGGCCAGGCCCCAGCCGACGAACCGCGGCGCGCGCGGGGCGAGCGCCCCGACGATGCCGAGCGCCCGCTCGGCGGCGGTCCGGTGGCGGTCCGAGCCGGTGTACGCGGCGTAGGTGAGCAGCGCGGACGCGGCGGCGGTCCAGCCGGACGGGGTCGCGTTGTCGGTCGGGTCCTGCGGGCGCCGGATCAGTTCCTCGGCATCGTCGGCGGTGTCGTACAGCGCGCCGGTGCGCTCGTCGGCGAAGTGCTTGAGCACGGTGTCGAGCAGCCCGCCGGCCAGCTGGAGCCACTCGGCCTCGCCGGTGACGGCGTACAGCGCGAGGAAGCCCTCGGCGGTGTCGGCGTAGTCCTCCAGCACACCCGCGTTGGCACCGGGCCGGCCGTCCCGCGAGGTGCGCAGCAGCCGGCCGTCGGGGGTGAGGTGGACGGCGAGCAGCAGGTCGGCGGCGCTCTCGGCGGCCCGCACCAGGTCGGGGCGCTCCAGCAGGGCGCCGGTCTCGGCGAGGGCGGCGATGGCGAGGCCGTTCCAGGCGGCGACCACCTTGTCGTCCCGGGCGGGCGCCGGGCGGGCCGCGCGGGCCGCCAGCATCCGCTGCCGGATCGCCTCGAACTCGGCGGTGTCCTCGGGGTCGGCGAGGAGCTGGAGGACGGAGGTGCCGTGCTCGAAGGTGCCCTCGGCGGTGACGGAGAACAGCCGGGCGGCGGTGGCCGCGTCGGCGGGGCCGAGCAGGTCGACCAACTGGCCGGGCTCCCACACGTAGTAGGCGCCCTCGGCGGTGGCGCCGGTCTCCTCGTCGAGGCTGTCGGCGTCCAGCGCGGAGGCGAACGCGCCTTCGGGGGTGCGCAGTTCGCGCAGCAGGAAGTCGGCGGTGGAGAGCGCGACCCGGCGGGCCAGCGGGGAGCCGGTGGCCCGCCACAGGTGCAGGTAGGCGCGCAGCAGCAGCGCGTTGTCGTAGAGCATCTTCTCGAAGTGCGGCACCACCCAGCCGGCGTCCACCGCGTACCGGGCGAAGCCGCCGCCGAGCTGGTCGTGGATGCCGCCGCGGGCCATCGCCTCACCGGTGCGGACGGCCATCTCCAGCGCGGCCTGCGAACCGGTCCGGGCGTGGTGGCGCAGCAGGTACTCGACCGCCATGGCCGGCGGGAACTTGGGCGCCCCGCCGAAGCCGCCGTGCCGCGGGTCGAAGTCCCGGCTGAGCGCGACCAGCGCCTCGTGCAGCTCGGCCTCCCCGGGCGGCTGGTGCACCCCGCTGCCGGCCGCGTAGACGGAGGCCCGCTCGGCCAGGTCGCCCCGGATCCGGGCGGCGACCTCGCCGACCTCCTCGCGCCGGTCCCGCCAGGCGGCGTGGACGCCCTCCAGCACCTGCCGGAACGACGGCATCCCGTGCCGGGGCTCGGGCGGGAAGTAGGTGCCGAAGTAGAACGGCTCCTTGCCGGGCGTCAGGAAGACCGTCATCGGCCACCCACCCTGCCCGGTCGCCGCCTGCACGGCCTCCATGTACACCGCGTCGACGTCCGGCCGCTCCTCCCGGTCCACCTTGACCGCGACGAACCGCTCGTTGAGGTACTCCGCCGTCCCCTCGTCCTCGAAGGACTCGTGCGCCATCACATGGCACCAGTGGCACGCCGCGTAGCCGACGCTCAGCAGGACGGGCACCCCGCGCCGTGCTGCCTCGTCGAACGCCGCGGGGCCCCACGGCCACCAGTCGACCGGGTTCTCGGCGTGCTGCTGGAGGTAGGGGGACGTCGCGTCGGCGAGGCGGTTCGGCATGTTCCCCATCCTTGCGCATCCGCGCGGCGGAGGGGGCGTGGCCTCACTCCTTCGGGGCCTCCGGCTCCTCGGTGAAGTTCACGCGCTTGAACTGCTTGTTCATCGACTTGGCCAGGAACCAGGTGGCCACGCCGAGGGCGGCGAAGACGACGAAGCCCAGCAGGCCGGGGGTGACCTTGGCGTCGTCGACGGCGAGCTCGACGGCGAGGTGGGTGAGGTTCACGGGGGCACTCATATCTCTATGGTGGCCCGGCTCACGGGGAGCCGGGCCGTCGGGGGGTGCTTCAGTCCCGCGTGTCGGCCGACTCGGCCGTCAGGCTGGGGGTGCGCAGGCCGGCGAACAGGTCGTCCTCCGGCAGGTCCACGTCGACCAGGGTACGGGCGAGCTCGTAGTCCTCGGTGGGCCACACCTCGCGCTGGACCTCCAGCGGGACGCGGAACCACGGGCCGTCCGGGTCGATCTGGGTGGCGTGCGCGATCAGCGCGCGGTCCCGGGTCTCGAACCAGTCGTCGCAGCGGACCCGGGTGGTGATCTCGCGCTCCTGGCGGCCGCTCTTCTCCCAGCCGGCGATCCACTCGCCGTAGGGGGACTCGTGGCCGTTCTCGGAGAGGTACGCGTGCAGGGCCCGGATGCGGCCCATCGGGAAGCCGTGGTTGTAGTACAGCTTCAGCGGCTGCCAGGGGTCGCCGGCGCCGGGGTACGCGTCGGGGTCGCCGGCGGCGTCGAAGGCCAGCATGGTGATCTTGTGGGTCATGATGTGGTCGGGGTGCGGGTAGCCGCCGTTCTCGTCGTAGGTCGTGATGACCTGCGGCTTGAACTCCCGGATCAGGCGGACCAGCGGCTCGGCCGCCTCCTTGACGTCCTGCAGGGCGAAGCAGCCCTCGGGCAGCGGGGGCAGCGGGTCGCCCTCCGGCAGGCCCGAGTCCACGAAGCCCAGCCAGGCCTGCCTGATCCCGAGGATCGCGCGGGCCTCGTCCATCTCCTTGCGCCGGACCTCGTGGATGTTCTCCTCGATCTCCGGCCGGCCCTGCAGCTTCGGGTTGAGGACCGAACCGCGTTCCCCCCCGGTGCAGGTGGCCACCAGCACGTCCACCCCCT
Source organism: Kitasatospora sp. NPDC059462 (assembly GCF_042749955.1). Classification (NCBI taxonomy): domain Bacteria; kingdom Bacillati; phylum Actinomycetota; class Actinomycetes; order Kitasatosporales; family Streptomycetaceae; genus Kitasatospora; species Kitasatospora sp. NPDC059462. The sequence continues at coordinate 7,219 of NZ_JBHYUU010000191.1, forward strand.
GGTCGACGTACATGGCCATGGTCGCCGCGCCCTTGCTGGACTCGTCGTCCGGGTGGGCGTGCACCGCCATCAGTCGCAACTGCTCACTCAACGCGTGCGTTCCTTCCACAAATGTCCGGGCGTACCGCGCTAGCCGGTCTGCCCACCGTCCGAGCCGCTCTCGGGGCCGCGTCGCCGCGGGACCGGCCGCCGCGCCGGGGCGTCGACACGGCCGGGCCCGCCCCCGCCGGACCGGCCGCGGGCGTGCCCCTCCTATAGTGACGGACTGGAGGAGCACCGCATTCCCCCGCACCACCCGCGTGGCCCCCTCCCCACGAGAGGACTGAGCCCCATGAGCGCTGGCACCCGGAGCCCGCAACTGCCCGAGGACCGCTACGGGCGGCGCGGCGACCGCGAGAGCGACCGTCGGCTCAAGGTGGTCGGCGCGGTCTGCGGGGTGCTGATGCTGGGCCTGATCGCCTGGCTGGGCGGCTCCTACCTGATCCGCGAGACGAAGATCAACGGCGCGGTGCCGACCTTCCAGGCGCTCTCGGACACCGAGCTCCAGCTGCACCTGGCGGTGCGCAAGAGCGACGGCACGGCCGGCAGCTGCACCGTCCGCTCGCAGGGCGAGGACGGCGCGGTGGTCGGCGTGGCCGACTTCGCGGTCCCGGCGGAGGGCTCCGAGTACGACGCCGTGGTGAGCCTGCGGACCACCGCCCGCGGCACCACCGCCGAGCTGCTGGGCTGTACGCCCGAGTAACGGCACCGCAGGCATATCCGCCCGGCGGAACGGGCATCCGTAGAGGAGCTCCGTCCGCCGATCCTGTACACCTCGACGCAACGCTGTCGTCAATGGCAGGCCAACGACCCTCCCCTTTGTCGGCGGGAGTTGTTAGGCTCGTGGTTTCGCCCCTTCCGCACCAGCTGGTACGGGAGCGGGCGTTGCTTTGTAGTTAAGACCGATATCAGCACCACTCAACACGCTGACGACTCACACCCTCAGCACAGCCCCAGCACCTACGAGGAGCACCCGTGACCCAGACCAGCGAGAACGTGACCTGGCTCACTCAGTCCGGCTACGACCAGCTCAAGGCCGAGCTGGACCACCTGACCGGCCCCTGGCGGATCGAGATCGCGCAGAAGATCGAGGCCGCGCGTGAGGAGGGTGACCTCAAGGAGAACGCCGGTTACCACGCCGCCAAGGAGGAGCAGGGCAAGTACGAGCTGCGGATCCGCCAGCTCACCCAGATCCTGGAGCGCGCCAAGGTCGGCGAGGCCCCGGCGGACTCGGGAGTGGTCGCTCCGGGCATGGTCGTCACGGTCGCCTTCGACGGCGACGAGGACGACACCATGAAGTTCCTGCTGGGCTCGCGCGAGGTCGGCGACGACGACCTGGACATCTACTCGCCGCAGTCCCCGCTCGGCCGCGCCATCGACGGCCGGACGATCGGCGACGAGGCGACCTACGAGCTGCCGAACGGCAAGCAGTCCATGGTCAAGATCATCGAGGTCAAGCCCTACGCCGGCTGACCGCACCCCGCACGCGCGAAGGGCGGCCGTGGCACAGCGCCGCGGCCGCCCTTCGGCGTGCTCCGGGAGGCCCGCTCAGCCGGCGGAGTGCCGGTACTTGCGCACCGCCAGCCAGGAGAACACCGCGGTGATCACCACCGACCAGAGCACCGACACCAGCTCGGCGTGCTGCATCGGCCACACGTCGTCCACCGGGCCCACCTGGTTGCCGAACAGGTTGCGGCAGGCCTGCACGGTGGCGCTGAACGGGTTCCAGTAGGCGACCGCCTGCAGCCAGCCCGGCATCGAGCTGACCGGCACGAAGGCGTTGGAGATGAAGGTCAGCGGGAAGAGCCAGATCAGCCCGGCCGAGGTGGCCGCCTCCGGGCTGCGCACCGAGAGGCCGATCAGCGCGCCGATCCAGGAGAAGGCGTAGCCCAGCAGGAGCAGCAGTCCGAACGCGCCGAGCGCGGACAGCACCCCCTCGTGGATCCGCCAGCCGACCAGCACCGCCACCACGGCCAGCACCACCAGGGTGAACGCGGTCTGGCAGAGGTCCGCCAGGGTGCGGCCGACCAGCACCGCCGAGCGGGCCATCGGCAGCGAGCGGAACCGGTCGACCAGGCCCTTGGACATGTCCTCGGCGATGCCCGCCGAGGCGCCGGCCACCGCGAAGGTGACGGTCTGGGCGAAGATGCCCGCCATCAGGAACTGGATGTACGCCGAGGAGCTGGACTCCGAGCCGGGGATCCTGATCGCGCCGCCCATGACGTACGAGAACAGCAGGACGAACATGACCGGCTGCATCAGGCCGAACACCACGATCTCGGGGATCCGGGTCATCCGGCGCAGATTGCGCCGGGCGACCACCCAGGAGTCGTGCAGGACGGCGTCCACGCCCCGGCGCTGCTTGGGGACCGCCCCGCCGATGGCGTGCTCGGTGGCCGTGGCCATCTCAGCGCTCCTTCCCGGCCGGAACGGCCTGCTTGCCGGTGCCGGTGCCGCCGCCCGAGCCGCCGCCCCGCCCGCGCCCCTTGCCCCCGGCGGCGCCGTTCTCCTCGCCCTCGGCCTCGGTGTGGTGGCCGGTGAGCGAGAGGAAGACGTCGTCCAGGGTCGGCCGGCGCAGGCCGATGTCGTCGATCCCGATCGAGCGGGAGTCCAGCTCGCGGATCACGTCGGCGAGCATCCGGGAGCCGCCGCTGACCGGCACGGTGATCCGCCGGGTGTTCTTCTCCACCGCCGGTTCGCCGAGCGCGTAGGCGGAGAGCGCCGCGACCGCGTCGGCGACCAGCTCGGGCCGCTGCACCACGACCTCGATCCGCTCGCCGCCGATCTGTGCCTTGAGCCGGTCGGCGGTGCCGCGCGCGATCACCCTGCCGTGGTCGACCACGGCGATGTCGTGGGCGAGGCGGTCGGCCTCCTCCAGGTACTGGGTGGTGAGCAGCAGCGTGGTGCCCTGTTCGACCAGTGTCTCGATGACCTCCCACAGGGCGAGCCGGTTGCGCGGGTCGAGGCCGGTGGTGGGCTCGTCCAGGAACATCACCGGCGGGCGGACGACCAGGGCGGCGGCGAGGTCGAGGCGTCGGCGCATGCCGCCGGAGTACGTCTTGGCGGTGCGGTCCTTGGCCTCGGTGAGGTTGAACCACTCCAGCAGTTCGAGGGCCCGGGCCTTCGCCTCGCGGGCGGGCATCTGGTACAGCTCGCCCACCATCCGGAGGTTCTCGAAGCCGGTGAGGTACTCGTCGACCGCGGCGTACTGGCCGGAGAGGCCGATCAGGCTGCGGACCCGGTTCGGGTGCTTGAGGACGTCGACGCCGGCCACCGTCGCACGGCCGGAGTCGGGGCGGAGCAGGGTGGTGAGGATGCGCACGGTGGTGGTCTTGCCGGCGCCGTTCGGGCCGAGCAGCCCGAGCACCGCGCCCTCGGGGACGTCGAGGCTGACGCCGTCCAGGGCTCGTACGTCGCCGAAGGTCTTGACCAGGTTCTCGGCTTGGATGGCTGGCGCCATGGGCCTGCCTCATTTCCTCGGAGGAACGGGCGGAACTGTGTGGTCTGTCCCACTTTGCCCCTAACACCGGCGGGCGAGCGACTCGTTCCCGCCGCCCGCGGCGGAAGAACGCGATGTATCGCGAGTTCGGCGTGCGCAACACCTCGTGTCCGGGAGCGTCGACGGCCGGGCGCGCCCCGCGCACTCCGCCCCGCGCACTCCGGCCCCGTGCACTCCCCTCCGCGCCGCCCTACCGGGAGACCACGTAGCCCGCGCCCCGCAGTTCGCCGAGCACCGCCGCGCAGTGCTCCGGCCCCTTGGTCTCCAGGTGCAGGTCCACCTCCACCTCGGTCAGCCCCAGCTGCGGATCGACCCGCACGTGCGCGACGTCCAGCACGTTGGCGTCCACCCTGGTCAGCACCCCGAGCAGGCCCGCCAGCGCACCGGGCCGGTCGGCCAGCCGCACCCGCAGCGAGAGGTACCGCCCGGCCGCCGCCAGACCGTGCCGCAGCACCCGCTGCATCAGCTGCGGGTCGATGTTGCCGCCGGACAGCACCGCCACCACCGGCCCCTCGAAGGAGTCCGGCCGCTCCAGCAGCGCCGCGACCGGCGCCGCCCCGGCCGGCTCCACCACCAGCTTCAGCCGCTCCAGGCCGAGCAGCAGCGCCCGGGACAGCGAGTCCTCGGAGACCGTCCGGACACCGTCCGCCAGGGTGTTCACGATCTCGAACGGGACGTCCCCCGGCCGGCCGACCATGATGCCGTCCGCCATGGTGGCGAACCGTTCCAGCGAGACCGGGTGCCCGGCCGCCAGCGAGGGCGGGTACGCGGCCGCGGCCGCCGCCTGTACCCCGATCACCCGCACGTCCGGCCGCAGCGGCTTGACCGCCGCCGCGATCCCGGCCAGCAGCCCGCCGCCGCCCACCCCGACCAGGATGGTCCGCACCTCGGGGCACTGCTCCAGGACCTCCAGCCCGACGGTGGCCTGCCCGATCACCACGTCCCGGTGGTCGAACGGGTGGATGAAGACCGCGCCGCCCGCCTCCGCGTAGCGCTGCGCCGCCTGCAGCGCCTCGTCCACGGTCGCCCCGTGCAGCCGCACCTCGGCGCCGTACTCCCGGGTCGCCGCGATCTTCGGCAGCGGCGCGGAGACCGGCATGAAGACGGTCGAGCGCACCCCGAGCAGCGAGGCGGCCAGCGCCACCCCCTGGGCGTGGTTCCCGGCGCTCGCCGCGACGACCCCGCCCGCGCGCTGCACCGGCGACAGGCCCGCGATCCGCACGTACGCGCCACGCAGCTTGAAGGAGCCGGTGCGCTGGAGGTTCTCGCACTTCAGGTGGACCGGCGCGCCGACCAGCGCGGAGAGGTGGCGGCTGCCCTCCATCGGCGTCACCCGGGCGACCCCGGCGAGCATCTTCTGGGCGCCGCGGACATCGTCGAGGGTGATCGGCCAGCTGTGCATGACAGCAGCCTAGGTGGTGATGACACGTGGCCCGGGGACGTCGGCCCTGTTCCCGGGCCCGCCCGGCCCGCGTACTCTGCTGCTCCTGAGCCTTCCTCACCGCACGACGATCGTGAGCCGCGATGACGACGACCTCGCCCCAGGCCCCCGACCTCACCGACCCCGTGCACACCCAACTCCAGTACCAGCTGGCGCTGTTCGCCCGCCGTATGGAACAGGTCCGCGGATCCGACGGGGTGGCCGCCCTGGTCCGGGCGGCCTATCTGCTGCTCGAACGGCTGGAGCGTCTCGGCCCCGCCAACGTCAAGGCCCTGGCGGACGCCCTGGGCGTGGACTCCTCCACCGTCACCCGGCAGGTCGCCCCGCTGGTCGCGGCGGGCCTGGTCGGCCGGGTGCAGGACCCGGCCGACCGGCGCGCCGTCCGGCTCGCGCTGACTCCGCTGGGCGCCGGACGGCTGGCCGAAGTCCGGGCCGGGAGAACCGAGTTGACCCGCCGGCTGGTCGCCGGCTGGCCACCCGAGGAGCAGCGGGCGTTCTGCGCCCTGCTGGCCCGCTTCAACCACTCCATGGAGGAGTACACGGCGGGCCGGCAGGGCGCCGGCGGACAGGGCGTCAGCCCAGCGCCTGCTTGAGGTCGGCCAGCAGGTCGTCGATCGACTCGATGCCGACGGAGACGCGCACCAGGTCGGCCGGCACCTCCAGCGCCGAACCGGCCACCGAGGCGTGGGTCATCCGGCCCGGGTGCTCGATCAGCGACTCCACGCCGCCCAGCGACTCACCGAGGGTGAAGAGCTGCGCCCGGTTGCAGACCTCGACCGCCGCCTCCTCGCCGCCGTTCACCCGGAACGACACCATGCCGCCGAAGGCCTTCATCTGCTTGGCAGCGATGTCGTGGCCGGGGTGCTCGGCCAGGCCCGGGTACAGCACCTGGCTGACCTTGGGGTGGCTCGCGAGCAGCTCGGCGACCCGCTCGGCGTTCGAGCTGTGCCGGTCCATCCGCACGCCGAGGGTCTTGATGCCGCGCAGCACCAGCCAGGCGTCGAACGGGCCGGAGACCGCGCCCATCGCGTTCTGGTGGTAGGCGACCTCCTCGCCGAGACCCGCCTCGGCGATCACCAGGGCGCCGCCGACCACGTCCGAGTGGCCGCCCATGTACTTGGTGGTCGAGTGCACGACCACGTCGGCGCCGAGCGCGATCGGCTGCTGCAGGTAGGGGCTGGCGAAGGTGTTGTCGACCACCAGCAGCGCGCCGGCGCCGTGCGCGATCTCGGCCAGCGCGGCCAGGTCGGTGATGCCCAGCAGCGGGTTGGACGGGGTCTCCACCCACACCGCGCGGGTGTTGGGGCGCAGCGCCTCGCGGACGGTGGCGAGGTCCTGGGTGTTGGCCACCGAGAACTCGACGCCCCAGCGGGTCAGCACCTTGGCGAAGAGCCGGAAGGTGCCGCCGTAGGCGTCGTTGGGGATCACGATGTGGTCGCCCGGCTTGAGGACGGTGCGCAGCAGGGTGTCCTCGGCGGCCAGGCCGGAGGCGAAGGCGAGGCCGCGGGCTCCGCCCTCCAGCGCGGCGAGGCATTCCTCCAGCGCGGTGCGGGTCGGGTTGGCGCTGCGGCTGTACTCGTAGCCGCCCCGCAGGCCGCCCACCCCGTCCTGCTTGTAGGTGGACACCTGGTAGATCGGCGTGACGACGGCCCCGGTCTGGGGGTCTGCTTCCTGACCCGCGTGGATGGCGAGGGTCTCGAAGCCTTGGGGAAGCTGGTGCTCGGTCATGCTCCGAGCGTAGTCGGCGAACCGCCGGCCGCCGCCCGGAAGACGCGCACGCGTCCGCCGGGAGGCCGCCGGTCGGCCGGAATCCCCGGCCGCCCGGCCGCGTTGAACTCTGCGCAACCCTCCCCGAACCGTTGGAGCAGGCCGTGCTGTTCAACCGCCACAAGACCTCGCTCGTCCCCGCCGACCAGGCGCTGCCCGGCCGTGAGGCCCCGGCGTTCACGCTCCGTGACCCGCACACCGTGCTCGGCCACCCGCTGACCGGCCCCTACCCCGACGGTCTGGAGGTCGCGGACTTCGGGCTGGGCTGCTTCTGGGGCGCCGAGCGGACGTTCTGGCGGCTGCCCGGCGTCTGGACGACGCTGGTCGGCTACCAGGGCGGGCACACCCCGAACCCGACGTACGAGGAGGTGTGCAGCGGCCTGACCGGGCACACCGAGGCGGTCCGGGTCGTCCACGACCCCGCCGTGATCTCCTACGAGCGGCTGCTGAAGACCTTCTGGGAGGCGCACGACCCGACCCAGGGCAACCGCCAGGGCAATGACGTGGGCACCCAGTACCGCTCCGCGGTCTACACCCACTCCCCGGCGCAGGCCGCCGCCGCGACCGCCACCCGGGACGCCTTCCAGCCGGCCCTGACCGCGCTCGGCCTCGGCCCGATCACCACCGAGATCGCCCCGGCGGGCCCGTTCTACCCCGCCGAGCCCTACCACCAGCAGTACCTCTCGGACGCCAAGAACCCGAACGGCTACTGCGGTCTCGGCGGCACCGGCGCCAGCTGCCCGATCGGGGTGGCCCGCACCGGCGCCTGACCCCGTCGGGCACTCCGGGTGAGCCGTCACCCACGGTCGGCGGTCACCCGGGGTGAGCCGTCACCGAGGGTTCCCGACGGGGGCCCTGCGGGCGCAGACTGGAAGGACCGGTTGGGCGGCCGCGTCACCGTCCCTGGTGACGCCGGCGCCCCAGTAGCGCGGAGCAACACTATGCGGGTGACAACCCCACGGAAATGAACAACCAAACCGACCAGGTACGCCCCGTGGATGCGGTCCATGGCGAGC
>NZ_JBHYUU010000192.1:0-14872 GCF_042749955.1 Kitasatospora sp. NPDC059462
GGACGCTGCCGGGCACGGGCGACGGGGTGCCGGCGCCGCGCGGCCCCGGCGGGCTGCACCGGCGGGTGCCCGGCGCGGCGCTCGCCGCCCTCAGTCGCGGGCGGCGCGGACCGGAGCCCGGCGCCGCCCCGCTCACCGCCAACGATCCGGACGTCGCGCTGCTGGTCCGGGTCCGAACCCTTCTGGAGGCCCGACTTTGAACCACGCTCCGCCCGCGACCCCGCCCGCACGGTCATGAGGCGGGCGCTCAAGCAGCGTGTCGGAAGGAGACAACTGATCGCCTTGGAGACCGAGCTGCTGGCCGAACTCCGCGCCGTGAAGCACCGGATGCCGCACCTCGCGGGCGGTCTGGTGGCGAGCGTGGACGGCCTGCTGGTCGCCCACGACACCCACGGGACCGAGCCCTCGGGCCTGGCGGCGATGACCGCCGCCTCGCTCAGCCTGGCGCAACGGCTGGCCGACAGCACCGGCCAGGGCGAGTTCCGGGAGTCACTGGTGCGCGGCGAGAACGGCTACGTCGCCATCTACGCGGCCGGCGGCAGCTGCGTGCTCACCCTGCTCGCCCACCCGGACGCGAACGTCGGCCGCCTGCACCTGGAGGCCCGCCGCTCCGCCCGGCGGATCGCCGCGCTCCTGAACGACGCACTGCTGCCCAAGGACGCCCGGGAGCTCTGACGGCCCCGGCCGTCCCCGCTCACTCACCCGCTCACTCACCGACGAACCGGAGACACCGAGATGACCGACGCCGCAGGCGCGCTGAAGCAGACCATGACCGTGATCGAGGGCGCCATCGGCGCGGCCCTGGTCGACTACAACAGCGGCATGGCGCTGGCGACCCTCGACGGCCCCGGCGGCCTGGACCTCAACGTGGCCGCCGCCGGGAACACCGACGTGGTCCGCGCCAAGATGCGCACCATGGACATGCTGGGCCTCACCGACGGGATCGAGGACATCCTCATCACCCTCAGCAGCCAGTACCACCTGATCCGCCCGCTCACCAGCCGCAGCGGCAAGGGCCTGTTCCTCTACCTCGCGCTGGACAAGAGCCGGGCCAACCTCGCGATGGCCCGCCACCAGCTCACCAGGATCGAGGCCGACCTGGAGGTCTGACGGGGTCCGGTCCCTCGGACCGGACCACCTCGCCGCCGGGGAGCCCCGCGCAGAGCGTGCCGTCGGGCGTGACCACGCGCCACGGTCCCAGCAACGCGTGCGGCGGGACGGACAACGTCCCGCCGCCCTCGCCGGCGAAGACCAGCTCCAGCCCTCCGGCCGGGGTGACCCGGGCGGAGGAGACCGTCCGGCCGACCAGACCGAGCAGTGGTCGGGTGGGCCGGAAGGTCAGCGCCGGGTAGAAGATCCCGACCCCGGTCGCCCCGGCGAGGCGGAACTCCTGCGTCACCCGGACGGTCACCGGCCCGTCGAGCACCAGATCGAGCCGGTCGCCCCCGCGCACCCCCGTCACCCGCCGACCGACCAGGGCGTCCTCGGAGCGCCTCACGTGCTGCGTGTTCTCCATGGTGCCAGTGTGGACGGGCGGGACGCCGCCTGTCCCCCCACCCCGCCCCCCACGCCAGCAGAAACCTTTCTCCACCTCGCCCCCCGTTCCACCGTTCGGTCCGGAGTGGAAAGTCGACGTGGCCGACTTTCCACTCCGGCGGTCGGGCAAGGGTGGCCGCCCTCCTGGCTGCGCACTTCGCGAGAGCTCCACCCCATGCGCCGGTTGAGCTGGAGTGGGAAGTCGACGTGGCCGACTTCATACTCCAGCACTGCGTGACAGGGGCCGCCGCGATCCGCTCGCCACGTCCGAGGAAACGTTCCTGCATCTCGGCGTTCCGCTCCGGCAGTTGGGGTGGAGTGGGAAGTCGATGTGGCCGACTTCCTGCTCCAGCAGCTGCGTGAAAGCGGCCGCCGGGATCTGCCCGCCACGTCGGAGGAAACGTTCCTGCATCTCGGCATTCCAGTCGGCCAGTTGGGGTGGAGTGGGAAGTCGGTGTGGCCGACTTTCTGCTCCTGCGGCCGCCCGAGAGTAGCCGTCCTCCTGGTTGCGCACTTCGCGCGAGCTCCACCCCATGCGCCGGTTGAGCTGGAGTGGGAAGTCGATGTGGCCGACTTCCTATTCCCGCGGCCGCCCGAGAGTAGCCGCCCTCCTGGCTGCGCACTTCGCGCATGCTTCACCTCCCTCGCCGGCTGGGGTGGAGTGGGAAGTCGATGTGGCCGACTTTCCACTCCGGCGGCTGCGTGAAAGTGGCCTCCGGGGTCCGCTCTCCACGTGAGGGGAAACGTTCCTTCAGCTCGGCGCTGAGGTGCTCTGGTTGGGGTGGAGTGGGAAGTCGGTGTGGCTGACTTTCTACTCCTGTGGTCGGGCAAGGGCGGCTGCCCTCCTGGCTGCGCACTTCGCGTGTGCTCCATGCCGTTCGCCGGTTGGGAGGGGAGTGGGAAGTCGGCCACGTCGACTTCTTGTTCCGGCGGGTGGGTGGGGGTGGCCGTCGGGGCGGAAACGTTTCTGCTGGCGGGGGGTGGTTTGGGGGTTACGGGGTGGGGTTGGGTGGGAGGGTGGAGAGGGCCGTGGTGGTGGCGTGGGTCATGTGGCGGTCCTGGTGGTCGGTGGTGCCGCGGAGGCGGGCGTAGCCCTCGGTGGCGGCGAGGACGACCAGGCCGGGGAGCAGGTCGGTGCTGCGGTCGGCGATCCAGCGGGTGCCCTTGGTGGCCATCCACCAGACGTCGGACAGGGTGCCGGGCGGGGGTTCGGCGGGTTCCGGGGCGGGGGCCGGGCCGAGCGGGCGGTCGGCGGTGGCGAGGAGTTCGTGGAAGCCGCGGGCGATCAGGTGGTGGCCCTCGGCGCTCGGGTGGAGGCGGTCGACGCTGAGCAGCCGGCGCTGCGCCGTCCAGGGCAGTTCGGCGATGTGCAGGTGGACCGCCCGGTGGCGGGCGGAGAGCGCGTGCACCACGGTGTTCACCGCCCGCATCCGCCGGGCCAGCGGCCGGGCGAGCGGGCGGGGCAGGCGCAGCAGGGCGCCCGGGTCGGGCAGGCAGGCGGTGAGCACCACCGCGCCGCTGCCGATGAGCCGGCCGAGGACGGTGTCCAGGGCGGTGGTGGTGCGGCCGACGTCGAAGCCGGACCGCAGGGTGTCGTTGCCGCCGGCCACCACGGCGGCGAACTGCGGCCGCAGCGCGATCGCCGCCGGCAGCTGCTCCGTCGTCAGATCGGTGGTGAGTGCGCCGCTGCGGGCGAGGTTGGTGAACTCGACCCCGGCCTGCGGCGGGGCCAGGGACCGGGCGAGCAGGGCCGCCCAGCCGCGCCAGCCGTCGGCGATCGGGTCGCCGATGCCCTCGGTGAGCGAGTCGCCGAGGGCGACGAACCGCACCGGTTCGCCGGTCCGCCGGCCGTCCCCGCGGGTCGCGCCGTGCGCGGCGTCCGGGACGGTGCCGCCCCCTCCGTCCACTGCGGCGACGGTGTTCACCGGGCCTCCCTCCCGCTCCTCGGGGCGACGGCGACGTCGACGGCGGCGGTGACGGGCGCCGTGCCGTGCGCGGCGAGGAAGGCCGCCACGGCCGCGGGCCAGCCGTACCGTTCGGCCTGGGCGCGGGCGGCAGCGCGCCGGGCCGCTTCGGGGCGTGCGAGCAGTTCGCGCGCCGCATCCGCGAAGCCCGCGCCGGTCGGTTCGGCGGCCACACCCGCCGTGCCGACCAGCTCGGGCAGGGCGGAGCCCCGGTTGACGGCGACCGGGGTGCCGCAGGCGAGCGCCTCCAGCGCCGCCAGCCCGAAGGTCTCCACCGGCCCCGGCGCCAGCACCGCGTCCGCGCAGCCCAGCAGCCGGGCGACGGCGTCCCGGCCGGCCAGGTGGCCGAGCAGGTGCATCGGCAGCCGCTCCCGCGCGGCCCGGGCGGCGAGGCGCGAGCGCAGCGGCCCGGTGCCGGCCACCACCAGCACCGCGTCCACCCCGGCGGAGCGCAGCGCGGCCAGGGCGTCGAGGGCGAGTGCGGGGCGCTTCTCGGTGGAGAGCCGGGAACAGAGCACCAGCAGCACCTGCTCCGGGGCCGCGTACCGGGCCCGCTCCGCCGCGCGGTCGGCGGCGGTGGGCGGGCGCAGGGCGGCGAGGTCCACGCCGAGCGGGGCGCGCGCAAGGTTCCGCACGCCCAGCCGCCGGAACTCGGCGGCGGCCCACTCGGTCGTGCAGATCACCGTGTCGTACGACCGGGCGGTCCGGCCGTTGAGCCGGTCGGCGGCGGCGTCGGCGGCCGCTCCGGGCGCGCCCCAGGTCCGCAGCAGCCCGACGGCGCTCTCGTGCGACACCATCGCCGACCGCACGCCGTGCCGCCGGGCCCAGGCACCCGTCCAGCGCAGCGTGGTGCGGTCGGAGACCTCCAGCCGGTCGGGGGCGAGCCGTTCGAGTTCGGCGGCCACCGCCCGCCGGTCGGTGAGCAGCCGGTACCCGCCGCTGCCGGGCAGCACCGGGCCCGGCAGCGTGACGACCAGCCCCTGTTCGTCCTCCTCGACGGTGCGCCGCTCCCCGGGCACGACGAGCACGGGGGTGTGTCCGGCGGCCCGGTAGCCCGCGCCGAGGTGGCGCAGCGCGGTGCGCAGTCCGCCGGAGACGGGGGTGACGAAGTTGGCCACCCGGACGATCCGCAGCGAGCCGGCGGTCATGCGGACAGTTCCTCCGTCAGCGGGGCGGCCGGCCGGCCGGTCTCGTCGGCGGAGGACGGAGCCGCCGGCCCGGTCCCGGGGGCCACCGCCCCGTGGTGCTCCGCGAGCACCTCGGCGTAGTGCCGCAGCAGCAGGTCCCCGACCGCCTCCCAGGTGCGGGCGGTCACCTCCGCCCGTCCCGCGCGCCCGTACGCGGCCCGCAGCTCGGCGTCCCCGGCGAGGGCGGTCACCGCCCGGGCCACCGCCGCGCCGTCCCGGGGCGGGACGAGCAGGCCGGTGCGGTGGTGCGCGACCAGGTCGAGCGGACCGCCGGCGGCCGGGCCGACCACCGCGACCCCGCTGGCCATCGCCTCCTGGATGGTCTGGCAGAACGTCTCCAGCGGCCCGGTGTGCACGAAGACGTCCAGGGTGGCGAAACATCGGGCGAGCTCCTCGCCGGTGCGCCGGCCGAGGAAGACGGCGCCGGGCATGGCGGCCTTCAGCCCGGGGGCGGAGGGCCCGTCGCCGACGACCACCACGCGCACCCCGGGCAGCGTCGAGGTCCGGGCGAGCAGGTCGACCCGCTTCTCCGGCGCGAGCCGCCCGACGTACCCGACCAGCACCTCGCCGCCGGGGGCGAGCGCCCGGTGCAGCGCCTCGTCGCGGTGGCGCGGGTGGAAGCGGACGGAGTCCACGCCGCGCGGCCACAGCTGGACCCTGGCGACGCCGTGCGCGGTGAGGTCCTGGGCGGCGGGGGTGGACGGCGCGAGCGTGCGGGCGGCGAGGCCGTGGACGGTGCGGATCCGGTGCCAGGCGGCCGCCTCGCCGAGCCCGCGCCCGGCCCGGTAGGCGTGCGCGTAGCCGGCGAGGTCGGTCTGGTAGACGGCGACCACCGGCACCCCGAGCCGGGCGGCGACCTGCGCGCCGCGCGCGCCGAGCACGAACGGGCTGGCCAGGTGGACGAGGTCGGGCCGGTGCCCCCGGATCGCGGCGGCCAGCTGCCGGCTGGGCAGCGCGATCCGGACCTGCGGGTAGCCGGGCAGCGGGACGGAGGGGACGTGCATGACCGGCAGCTCCTGCGGCACGCCGCCGGCGCCGAAGGTGTGCGAGGGACTCTGGGCGCCGCGCGCGGGCGCCGGCGTGACGACGAGCGGCTGGTGCCCCCGGCGGAGCAGGTGCTCGGCGGTCCGCAGCACGCTGTGGGCGACGCCGTTGACCTCGGGGGGAAAGGATTCGGTGACGATGACGACACGCATGCCTGTGTTCTGTCCGCGTCCGGCGTGCACGCGGCCAAAGGGATCTGTCGTACAAACGAACGCGGGTCGGCGAATTGTCCCGCCGACCCGCGTTCCGCGCGGTCCCTGGCGCCGCCGAACCCGTTCGGCGCGCCGCCGGAGCCCTCAGGACGCCGACCCGGCGGCCGCCTCCTTCAGCTCCGCGTAGGGGGCGAGCTTGCGGATCGACTCGATGCTCTTCAGGCAGTCGTCCCGGTTCTCCTGCGGGTCGCCCGTCACCACGATCGATCCGTTGCTCGCCTTGAGCCGGAACCGGTGCATGCCGCTCTCATCGGTGTACAGCTCGAACTTTCCCGCCATGGCAGTTGACACCTCTCGTTCAGGAAGCCCCCTCGCACCGCACCGTAGGGGCACATCCCCTGCCCCGCGCGCCAGATGATCCATCCGGGTACGGGTCCGCCGGGTGCGCCCGCCCGGCGGACCACCGCGGGCCCCGGTGCCCGCTCCGACCTGGGAGAATGGCCCCTGCGCCCGTTGAAAGGCCGTCGCTTCCCGGACGGCCGCGGGCGGGCGTGGAACGAAAGGAAGTCCCATGATCTTCATCACCGTCAAGTTCGCGGTCCGCCCGGAGCGCGCCGACGAATGGCTCGGCCTCGTCGACGACTTCACCCGGGCCACCCGCGACGAGCCCGGCAACCTCTTCTTCGAGTGGTCCCGCAGCGTCGACGACCCCCACGAGTTCGTCCTGGTCGAGGCGTTCCGGGACGGCGACGCGGGCAAGGCGCACGTGGAGTCCGCGCACTTCGTGAAGGCGATGGAGGACATGTCGTACGCGGTGGCCGGCAAGCCGCGGATCGTCTCGATCGAGATCCCCGGCATGGACGGCTGGGGGGAGATGGGCGAGATCACCCCCAGGTGACCGCCCTCCGGTGACCGCGCGGCCCGCCGTCCTCCCGACGGCGGGCCGCGCTGTCGTTGGCGCGGACTAGGGTGGGAAGCCCGTTCCGTTTCCGCCCCCGAGAGGTGCCACCCCCCGATGTACGCCCTGCACGCGCTCTGGCGCGCCGACGGCCGGCTCGCCGTCTGGGCGGAGGACGCGGCGGTGTACCACGGGGAGGCGCCCGCTCCGGGCGGGCGCGGTGGCACGGCGCACCCGTTCGCCTGCCCGGCCGGTGAGGTGGCGCGGCTGCTGGGGGAGGTCGGACCGGGGCTCGGCTGGCTGGCCGAGCAGGCCGCCGAACGGTGGACCGGGCTGTTGCTGCCGGCCCTCGGCGGGCGGCCGACGCCCTCCCCGGACCTTCCGGTGGGCGCGCTGCCGCGCCCGGTGACGCTCGCGCCGTGCCGGGTGCCCGCACTGCTCTTCGACCCCGCGCAGACCGCCCAGCTGCTCGGCGCGCTGCACGACCCGCACTGGCCGGGCGCCACTGTCCGGCGGCCCGACGGCACCGGGGCCGAGCTGGCGTACGGTGCCTCGGTGCGCTGGCTGGCCGCCGTGCACGACCTCGCCTGGCGGCTGGTCGGGCGGGGACGGCTGCTGCCGGCACTGACCGAGGAGACGGGGCAGTGGTACGCCCGCTGGCGGCCCGCCCCGGACGCCCCGGCCCGCCGGGAGGCGGCCGCGCTGATCGCCGGCTGCCCGCCGGTCTGCCGCGCCGAACACCCCGCCGCCCCGCCCTCGCCGGCCACCCGGCCCTCGCCGGCCGCCCCGACCCCGACCCCGACCCCGGCCGCCCCGACCCCGGCCGCACCGACCCCGCCCTCGGCCGCACCGCCCCCGACCGCACCGACCCCCTCGGCCGCCGCCCTGTTCACCGCCCTGCTCGACACCCTCGTCGACCAGGAGGCCCGGGTCGCCCTCGCGGACCTCGACCCGCCCGCCGACCCGTTCCTCGCCGCCCTGCACGGCCCCGACGGCCGGCTCGCCGAGGCCCCGCCCGCCGCCCTGACCGAGCGGCTCGCCGCCTGGGAGGCCGTCCGGCCGGCGGACGCGCCGCTGCGGCTCGACTTCCGCCTCACCGAACCGCTCGGCCCCGACCCGGACGCCCCCGACGGCGGGGTGCGCGCCGACACCTGGCGGCTCGACCTGCTGGTCCGCGCCGCCGCCCGCCCCTCCCTGGTGGTCCCCGCCGCCGCCCTGCGGCCGGGCGCCGCCGCCGACCCGGGGTACCAGGCACTCGTCCGCGCCCTGCCCGCCGGGTCGGGCGACCCGGCCGAGGCCTACCGGGCCGAGCTGGCCCGGGCCCTCCGGGTGGACCCGGGGCTGCGGCCACGGCTCGCGGGCACCTTCCCGACCGAGGCCCGGCTCGACCGGGAGGACGCCCTGCGCTTCCTGCGCGAGGGCGCGCCCGCGCTGGCCCGGGCCGGCTTCGGGGTCCTGCTGCCCGCCTGGTGGCAGCGCCGCCCCCGGCTCGGCCTGGTGCTGACGGCAGGCGCCCCGGCCGGCGACCCGTCCGCGGTGGCGCGCACCGCGCAGGTCGACCGGGACGCCGTGCTCGCCTTCGAGTGGCGCCTCGCCCTCGGGGAGTCCACGCTCACCGAGCAGGAGCTCGCCGACCTCGCCGCGGCCCAGCAGGGGCTGGTCCGGCTGCGCGGCCGCTGGATCGAGGTCGACCAGGCCCAACTGGCCGCCGCCGTGAGGTTCCTGGCCGAGCACGGCACCGGCACCATGGAACCGGTCGAGCTACTGCGACTGGCCGTGGAGGACGGCGCGGTGGTGGACGGGCTGCCGGTCACCGCCGTGCACGCCACCGGCCCGGTCGGCGACCTGCTGGCCGGCCGGACCGGGACCGCCGAGCGCGTCCCGCAGCTGCCCGAGGACTTCACCGGAACCCTCCGCCCCTACCAGCGACGGGGGCTGGCCTGGCTGGACGCGCTCGGACGGCTGGGCCTCGGCGCCGTGCTCGCCGACGACATGGGCCTCGGCAAGACCGTGCAGACCCTGGCCCTGCTCGCCCTGGAGCGGCAGCGCGGCGAGCGCGGGCCGGTGCTGCTGGTCTGCCCGATGTCGATGGTCGGCACCTGGCAGCGCGAGGCCGCCCGGTTCGCGCCCGGCCTGCGGGTGCACGTCCACCACGGGCCCGGCCGCACCGCGCCCGACGCGGCCGCCGACCTGGTCATCACCACCTACGGCCTGGTCCAGCGGGACGCCGCCGAGCTGCGGGCCGTCCACTGGCGGCGGATCGTCGCCGACGAGGCCCAGCACATCAAGAACCGCTCGGCCCGGCAGTCCCGGGCGCTGCGCTCGCTGCGCTCCGGCCCGCGGATCGCCCTCACCGGCACCCCGGTGGAGAACCGGCTGGCCGATCTGCACGCCGTCCTGGACTTCGCCAACCCCGGGCTGTTCGGCAGCCCGGAGGCGTTCCGGGAGCGCTTCGCGATCCCCGTCGAGCAGACCGGGAGCCCGGACGCGGCGGCCCGGCTGCGCCGGGTCACCGGCCCGTTCCTGCTGCGCCGGCGCAAGGACGACCCGCTGATCGTCCAGGACCTGCCCGCCAAGCAGGAGTTCACCGTCTCCTGCCTGCTGACGGCGGAACAGGCCGGGCTCTACCGCGCGGTGGTGGCCGACCTGCTGGAGCGGCTCGGCGGGCTGCGCGGCGTCGAGCGCAAGGGCGCGGTGCTGGCGGCGATCGGCCGGCTCAAGCAGGTCTGCAACCACCCGGCCCAACTCCTGCACGACGGCACGGCGGTGGCCGGGCGCTCGGGCAAGGTGGAGCGGCTGGTCGAGCTGCTGACGGAGGCGCTGGCGGAGGGTGACCGGGTGCTGGTCTTCACCCAGTACGCGGAGTTCGGCACCATGCTCCGGCCTTACCTGCGGCGGACGTTGGGCGAGGAGGTGCTCTATCTGCACGGCGCGGTGCCGCGCGGGCGGCGGGAGGAGATGGTCGCGCGGTTCCAGTCGCCGGACGGGCCGCGGGTGTTCCTGCTGTCGCTGAAGGCGGGCGGCACCGGGCTCAACCTGACCGCCGCCAACCAGGTGATCCACCTGGACCGCTGGTGGAACCCGGCGGTCGAGGACCAGGCCACCGACCGCGCGCACCGGATCGGCCAGCGCCGCGCCGTGCAGGTGCGCCGGCTGGTCTGCGCCGGTACCGTCGAGGAGCGGATCGGCGAACTCCTCGACGCCAAGCGGACCTTGGCCGAGGCGGTGGTGGGCGAGGGCGAGCAGTGGCTGGCCGAGCTGCCGGCCGAGCGGCTGCGCGAGCTGCTGACGCTGTCCGCCGACGTGACGGGGGAGTGAACCGTGACCGCCTTCGACGCCGCGGACCTCGACGGGACAGGGCTCGATGCCGCCCTCGGCGAACGCCCGCTCGCCGAGCTGCTCGACGTCTTCTGGCAGGGTACGGTGCCCGGCCAGGGCGACGAGCCGGAGGGCGGAGTGACCACCGCGCTGGACGAGTTGGGCCCGCCCGGTCCCACCTCCCGCGGCCGCTCGCCGGACGCCGCGCTCGCCGCCGCCTACCGCCGGTTCACCGGGGCCGGCCGACCCCGGTGAACCGCCGCCGCCGGCCGGTCAGCCCGCGGTGACCGGGTAGTGGTCGGACAGGTCCTGGTAGGTGTAGCTGGTGCCCCAACTGCTCACCGTCCACGGCGCGCTGTGGAAGCGGACCACCGTGTTGGCGTAGTTCGCCGGGCGCGCGTGGTCGGCCCGGTAGAGGACGTGGTCGAGGTCCTCCTTGGGCTCGCCCGGGTAGCGGTAGGCGGCGATCGAGTTGTCCGCGGTGTCGAAGGAGTTCGCCCAGCCGTCGCGGGTGGTGGCCGGGGCGACGCCCGCGTTGGCCAGCAGCGCGGGGTACTCGCCGCCGTGCGCGTCGATGTTGAGGTCCCCCGCGAGCACGACCGGCTCGGCGGCGGGGATGTTCTTGGCGTCCACGAACGCCTTCATCGCCTTGAGCTGGGCGGCCCGGATCGCCGCCGGCTGGCCCGCGGAGCAGCCGGTGTCGGTGGACTGCAGGTGGGTGCCGATCACATGGGTGCGCAGGCCGTTGACGTTCAGCACGGCGTAGACGAAGCCCTTGTTCGAGAACCAGTCCGAGCCGCAGGCGTCCTTGAAGACGTACTGCTCCTTGCGCAGGATCGGCCACTTGCTGAGCAGGGTGACGCCGCCGTCCTCGGGGGTGGTGGAGCTGTAGGCGCCGGAGGTGGCGTCCCAGCCGCTGGTGGAGCGCCCGACCACGGGGGTGTGGTACGGGTACGCGGCCGAGGCCTGGGCGACCAGCGCATCGGAGGCGGCGTTGTCGAAGGCCTCCTGGAGCACCACGACGTCCTGGCCCTGGAAGACGGCGGCGGCCGGGATCGCCTTCGCCCGGTGGTCCTGGCCCCAGTTGGGGTAGAGGTTCTTGCTCATCAGGAAGACGTTGTACGTCAGCACCTTGAGCGCGGGAACGGAGGCGCTCTCGGCGGGGGCGGCGTACGCGCCCGGCGCGGCGGCGAGCGGGGCGATCAGTGCTGCGGCGGCCGCGCAGGCGGCGGCGAGGCGCACGGAGGGAGTTGGCATGCCCGCAGTCAAGCGACGCCGGGCCACGGTCGTCCAGACGGCGAACGATAACCATATGAACTCATTGGTAACTTAAAGCTGTCTGGCCAACTCCTCCTCGGGCGGAGGAACTTGCCTGGACAACCTGCTCGGCCACCACATGCGGTGGTCCAGGTCCAGGGTCAGCGCCGTGACCAGGACCGAGCGCACCACCAGGGTGTCCAGCAGGACACCGAGGGCCACCGCGAAGCCGATCTCGGCGAAGCCGACGATCGGCAGCGTGCCGAGCACGGCGAAGGTGCTGGCGAGGATCAGACCGGCCGAGGTGATCACGCCACCGGTGGCGGCCAGACCGGTCACCGCGCCGCGCCGGGTGCCGTGCTGGGCAGCCTCCTCGCGGACCCGGGTCATCAGGAAGATGTTGTAGTCGATGCCGAGGGCGACCAGGAACACGAAGACGAAGAGCGGGAAGGCGTTGTCCTGGCCCTCGAAGTGGAAGACGTGCGCGAAGAAGAACGCGCTGATGCCGAGCGCCGCCGCGTAGGACAGCACGACGGTGGCGATCAGCACCAGCGGCGCGGTGACCGCGCGCAGCAGCAGCGCCAGGATCACCAGGACGACGCCCAGGACGAGCGGGATGATCGTCCGGTTGTCGGCCGACGCGGCCCGCCCCGCGTCCAGGATCACCGCCGTCGAGCCGCCCACCTCGGCGTCGGCGCCCGGCACCGCGTGCACGGCGGTGCGCAGCCGGTCCACGGTGTCCTTGGCCGGGCCGCTGTCCGGCGGATCGGTGAGCGTCGCCTGGAACATCGCCCGGTCCTCGTGGGTCACCGGCTCCGTGGTGCCCGCCACCCCGGGCGTCCGCTGCGTCACCGCGCGCACCGCCCCGGCCTCGCCGGCCGCCGAGACGACCGTCAGCGGCGCGCCGGTGCCGGCCGGGAAGTGCTCCGCCAGCACCTCCTGGCCGACCACCGAGTCCGGCCTGCCGGTGAAGGTGCCGGCCGTGCTGAGACCGGTCGCGTCCAGCGAGACCAGCCCGACGCAGCAGACCGCCAGCGCCAGCGCGGTGCCGGTCCAGACCTTGCGCGGACGGCGCCCGATCCAGGCCCCGACGTGCGCCCAGCGCCCGGTCCGGGTCGGCTCCGGGGTGCCGAACGCCGGCCGCACCGGCCAGAACACCCAGCGGCCGACGATCACCAGCAGGGCCGGCAGCAGGGTCAGCATCGCGGCCAGCGCCACCAGCACGCCGATCGCGCAGACCGGGCCGAGCCCGCTGGTCGAGTTCATCTCGGCGACCAGCAGGCAGAGCATCGAGACGACCACGGTCGCGGAGGAGGCCAGGATGGCGGGCCCGGCCCGGTGCAGGGCGAAGGCCATCGCCTCGTGCCGGTCCTCGTGCCGGCGCAGCTCCTCCCGGTAGCGGGCGGTGAGCAGCAGCGCGTAGTCCGTCCCCGCGCCGAGCACCAGCACGATGAGGATGCCGGCGCTCTGCGCGTTGACGGTCAGCCCGGCGTGGTCGGCCAGCAGGTAGATCACCGCCTGCGCGACCACCAGCGCCCCGGCCGCCGAGAACAGCGGCAGCGTCCACAGCACCGGGCTGCGGTAGGTGAGCAGCAGCAGGACGATCACCACGCTGACGGTGGCCGCGAGCAGGGTGGAGTCGATCCCGGCGAAGGCCTCCGCCTGGTCGGCGCCGACCCCGGCCGGGCCGGTGACATGGGTGGTCATGCCGAGGCTGTTCCCGGCGGCGGTGGCGCGCAGGCTGTCCACGGCCGGGCGCAGGTCCTGCCAGCCGCCGGTGCCGATGTCGACCGGCACGATGGTCTGCAGCGCCTGGCCGTCGGCCGACTCCACCGGTCCGGTGATCCGGCCGAGCACGTGCGGGGCGGCGGCGAAGGCCTCGGCGTCCCGGGCCGCCTCGGCCCGGTCGGCGGGCGTGATCCCGCCGTCGCGCACGTAGACCACCACCGCCTGGGCGGTGTCCACCGGCTGGAACGCCCGCTGCTCGTTCAGCACCCGGGTGGACTCGGCGTTGCTCGGAAGCCAGCTGGAGGCCTGGTTGTCCTCGGCGTCGGCGAGCTTGCCCGCCAGCGGGCCCGCCACCACCAGCAGCACCAGCCACAGGGCCAGCACCACCCACTTGCTGCGGCGTCCGCACGGCAGCTCGGCCAACCTCCGGGTCGGGCTCATCGGGAGACCCCCCGTCCTCGGGACGCGTGAACGCGTCCCAGCCTGCCATCGGGGCCGCGCACCGGCAGCCCGGGAGGTGCTACCGGGGGAGGCGGCGGGGCGGCGCGGGGCGGACCTCGCCGGGCAGGGCGGCGGCGCGGGCCCGCAGCGCCTTGAGCGCGGTGATGTCCCGGGCATGGCCGGTGCCGTCGCCGCCGTGCTTGCGGTCCGGGGTCTCCACGATCAGCGGGACGCCGGCCGTGGCCGGGTGCTCGAACAGCTCGCGGAACGGCTCGGCGCCGATCAGGCCGTCACCGATGTTGGCATGCCGGTCCTTGCGCGCGCCGACCGCGTCCTCGGAGTCATTGGCGTGGATCAGCCGCAGCCGGCCCGGGCCGGCGGCCCCGACCAGTGCGTCCAGGGTCTCCCGGACGCCGCCCGGCGCCGCCAGGTCGTGCCCGGCCGCGAAGGCGTGGCAGGTGTCCAGGCAGACCCCGACCCGGGGGTGGCCGTCCAGCGCGTCCAGGTACTCGGCGAGGTCCTCCATCCGCGAGCAGAGCGAGCGGCCCTGGCCGGCGGTCGGCTCCAGCAGCAGCCACGGCGCGTCCTCGCCGAGCGCGTCCAGCTCGTCCAGCAGCGGGCGGACATCGGCCCGGACCTGGGCCATCGCCTCGGCCCGGCGCGAGCCGCCGTCCGGTGCCGTGCCGACCGCCGAACCCGTGTGCAGCACCACGCCCAGCGCGCCGATCGCGTGCCCGCGCAGCAGCGAGTGGCGCAGCGAGTCGGCCGAGCGCTCACGGGTGGCCGGGTTGTCCGAGCCGAAGTTGATGAGGTACGGCGCGTGGACGTAGGCGGGGAGCGCCCGTTCGGCGCAGGCCGCGCGGAACTCCTCGTCCTGCGCCGGGTTGCCGGCCGGGGTCGCCCAGCCGCGCGGGTTCGCCACGAACACCTGCACCGTCTCGGCGCCCACCCGGCGGGCGTACGCCAGGCCGGTCCCCGCCAGGCCCCGGGCCGCCACCGGCACATGGGCGCCGACCGGGTGGCGGCGGGCGGCCGGGGAGGGCGGGCCCGGGGCGGCGGCCGGTGCGGGGATCACGGGGGCGGGGCTGGTGGTGCTCATGGCTCCGAGCATGGCACGCGGAGCGGGACGGACGGCACGCCGGGGCCTTCGGCCGGTTCCCGCCCGCCGCTCCGCCCGCCGCTCCGCCCGCCGCTCCGCCCGCCGCTCCGGCCGGGGGGCCGCGCCGGGGTCCGCGCCGGCTGACGGGCCGCCACCGGACGCCGGGCCGCTGCCGGGCCGCCGCCGGGCGCGGCCCCGGACACGCCCGGCCCGACGCCCCGTCAGTCCGGCAGCCCAACCCTGGTGGC
>NZ_JBHYUU010000193.1:0-13421 GCF_042749955.1 Kitasatospora sp. NPDC059462
CACGCGCTACGACAAACGCGGCTACGTCTACCTCGGCACCGTCACCGCAGCCGCCCTCGTCATCTGGCTCCGCACATGATCGACCGGACAAGTCCAGGCGACCGAGGAGGTAAGATGCAAGTCATACCTAGGAGGCGGCGAGGACCATGCCCGACGACGAAGGACACCCGGAGCCGGCGGAGATCGAGCTCGGCCGGGTCCTCGCGGCGCTGGCCGACCCGATGCGGCGGCGCGTGGTGCGGGAGCTGGCCGCCGGGCCGGCCGACGGGGCGCGGACGTGCAGTTCGTTCGCGCTGCCCGTCAGCAAGGCGACCGTCACCTACCACTTCCGCACCCTGCGCGAGGCCGGGCTGGTCCGTCAGGTGAACCGGGGCAACAGCCGGATGGCCACCCTGCGCCGCGACGACATCGAGCAGCGCTTCCCCGGCCTGCTGGCGATCCTCCTCGCGGAGGAGTGAGCACCCGGCGCTCAGGCCGGCGCGGCGAGGCGGAACAGGACGTTGCGGCGCAGCGGGCCCTCGGGGGCGCCGGGGTCGTCGAAGCCGTCCACCGGGTCGGTGGTCATGCCGAGCCGGCGCATGACCGCCTGGGAGCGGAGGTTGCGGGCCGTGGTGACGGCGAGGACCTCGGGCAGCGCGAGGGTCCCGAAGCCGAAGGCGAGGACGGCGCGGGCGGCTTCGGTGGCGTAGCCGTGGCCCCAGGCCGCGCGGGCGAGCCGCCAGCCGATCTCCACGCCGGTGAACGGGAGGCCGTCGTCGACGTCGTCCAGCCCCGCGAAGCCGATGAACTCCCCGGTGGCCCGGGCCTCGACGGCCCACCAGCCGTAGCCGCGCCGGCCGAAGTCGGCCCGGAAGCGGGCCACGGAGGCGTCGCTCTGCGCGCGGGTGAGGACGTCGCCCAGGTGCTCGCGGACCTCGGGGTCGGCGTTCACCGCCGCCCATGGTTCGAGGTCGGACGCGCGCCGGCCGCGCAGCAGGAGGCGGTCGGTGTACAGGTCGGTCATGCCGCCCAGCCAAGGCGATCACGCCCCCGGCGGCAAGCGGGTTTCCGTGGACAACGGGCGGGCCATCGCGGCGGGGCCGGGGAAGTGGTGCGGCCGGTCGACGGCCCGGGGCACGTTCGGCGCGCTCGGGGCCGATCCGCCCGGCCGCCTTCCCTTCATGACACTGCCGATGTCATGATGACACCATGAGTGTCAGCCGAGGAGCGGGCGAGGACGGCCCCGCCGTCGAAGGACTGCTGGACGAGGTGATCCGGCGGCTGTGGCCGGTGCACCGGGTGGTCCTGCGGGCGGTCGAACGCGGGCTGGCCGGGACGGGCATGACCGCCGGGCAGCACGCCGTCCTGGACGCGCTGCGGCGCGGCGGGCCGCGGACCGTGCCGCAGCTGGCGCGGGCGCTGGACCTGGACCGCCAGCCCGTGCAGCGCCTGGTGAACGACGCCAAGGCGCTCGGCCTGGCCGAGACCACCGCCAACCCGGAACACCGGCGCTCCTCGCTGGTGCGGCTCACCCCCCGGGGCGAGGCCGTGCTCGCCCGCGTCCAGGGAGCCGAGCGCGAGGCACTGCGGCGCCACCTCGGCGACCTGGACCCGGCCGAGGTCGCCACCGCCCTGCGGGTGCTCGACCGACTCGGCGAGGTGTTCCACGAGCTGGAGCGCGCCGCCGGGGAACGGGACCACGGCGGGCGCAACGACGACGGAGGAACGGACGGACCATGACCGACACGCGCACCGGCACCGCACCCGTCACGGGCGGCGAACTGTCCTACGAGGTCGCGGAGGGCGCCGGGCCCGCCGTCGTCCTGCTGCACGGCGGGCTGCTGGACCGGCACAGCTGGGACGAGCAGTTCGCCCGGCTCGCCGCCCGCGGCCGTCACGTCGTCCGCTACGACGCCCGCGGCCACGGCCGCTCCTCCCCCGTCACCGGCGACCACTCCCACCCCGACGACCTGCGGGCCCTGCTCACGCACCTGGACGTGCCGAGCGCCGTGCTGGTCGGGCTCTCGCTCGGCGCGCGCATCGCCCTGGACACCGCGCTCACCCACCCCGGGCAGGTCGCGGGTCTGGTGCTCACCGCCCCCGGCGTCAGCGGACGGCCGTTCACCGACCCGTTCGTGGCCCATCACACCGAGCGGCAGATCGCCGCGCTGGGCGCGGGTGGCGCGGAGGGCGTGGACCGCTTCGTGGAGCACTTCCTGCGGATGTGGGCGGACGGCCCGCACCGCTCCCCCGACCAGGTGGACGGCGCCCTGCGGGAGCGGCTGCGCGCCTCGGTGACGGCCCATGTGCTGCGCCACGCCGCCGGCTTCGGCGCCGGGAGCGCGCTGGAGGCCGGCGCGGCCGACCGGCTCGGCGAGCTGAGGGCACCGGCATTGGTCCTGACCGGCGAACTGGACGGCGCCGACATCCTGGCCAACGCCCGCGCCCTCGCCGACGCCGCCCCGCACGTCCGCGCGCTGGTCCTGCCCGGCGCCGCGCACATGGTCCCGCTGGAGCGCCCGGACCTGTTCGAGCGCGAACTCGACGCCTTCCTCGCCGCCCTCTGACGGCTCCCGGACCGCCGGACCGCCGGACCGCCGGGCCCCGGGGCGGCGCAGCGGCCGGTCAGCGCCCCCCGGAAGCCGGTCAGAGGCCGGCGGCGAGGCGTTCGTAACTGCGGCGCAGGACCTGGCAGGCCCGGCGGGTGGGACCGGCGAAGGTGGGGTCGGCGGTCAGGGTGGACCAGTGGGCGAGGCGGGCCAGGGCGTGGCGCCGCAGGGCGGGGCGGGAGGCGGCTTCGGGCAGGCCGAGGCGGGCGGCCGTGGTGGTGCCGAACTCGCCGATGACGCGGCGGAGTTCGAGCAGGTCGTCGGCGGACAGGCCGGTCAGGCGGCCGTCGTAGCAGTCGCGCAGCACGGTCAGTTCGCGGAAGGCGTGCTGCTGGACCTCCAGGTCGACGAAGCGGCCGACCGCGCGGTCGACGGCGGCGCGCAGCCGGGCGGCGGACGGCGGGTCGGGCGGCAGGAGGTCCGCGGCGAGGGTGTCGGGCAGGGTGCGGGCGCGGTCGACGATGCGGCGCAGCTTGATCAGGTCGGCGCGGGCGCCGAAGTGGTCGGCGAGCAGGCGGCGGAAGTCGGCGAGGCCGCTGCGCCGGTCGAGTTCGGCGCGCAGGGTGGGCAGGTCGTCGACGCCGTCGCGGACGAGGCCGCAGGCGAGGGTGAGGCCGTAGCCGGCGAGCAGGCCGAACAGGTGGGCGCGGCGGTCGGCCGGCACGGGCAGGTCGGGGTAGGGGCGGGTGGTGAAGTACGGGCCGCGGGCGGCGCGGCGGGCGAGCAGGGCGGGTTCGACGGTGGCCAGTTCGGCGAGGTCGGCGTGGTCCGCCTCGGTGAGCTGCCCGGCGGCGGCGCCGACCAGGCTGCACAGCGGGCGCAGGTCGTACATCAGCCGGGTGCCGCCGGCGGCGGTCATCACCCGGTCGGCGACCCGGCGGCCCTCGGCCAGCGGGTCGGGGTGCTCGGGCCAGTACAGCTCGACCTTCGTGAGGGCCCCGACGGTGGTGAGCGCGCCGCCCGGGCCGGGGGTGGCGGGGGCGGCACCGGGGCCGGGGCCGGGGCCGGGGCCGCCGGGAGCGCCCGGGCCGAAACCGGCGCCGGTGAAGTCGGCGAGCAGTTCCTCCTCGCCCTGGGCGAGCCCGCGGGCGAAGACCAGCACCAGGGCGTCGGCGCTGCCCGCGTGGCCGATCGAGTCGGCCCGCACCTCGTCCGGTGAACGGCCCAGGAAGCGCAGGGTGTTGGCGGAGTCGGCGCCGAGCACCGAGTCCAGGCCGGGGGTGTCGACCAGGTCGAAGGAGCGCAGGTACGGGCTGGGGTCGGTGACCACCAGGTGGTCGATCGCCTGGAGCCGGGCCCGCCCGGCCTGGTCGTCGTCGCGGGCCCGGGCCGTGAGGGCGCGCAGGTCGTCGGGGTGGTGGTGGTCGGCGGGGCGGCCGTCCTTGTAGTGGACGGTGACGGTGCGCTCGGCGCCGTGGGTGAGGCGGCTGACGTTGAAGGTCAGCTCCTCGGCGCCGGTCTCCACCCGGTGGGCCCCGAGCAGGGCGTTGACCAGGGTGGACTTTCCCGCGCTGACCCGGCCGACCAGGGCGACCCGCATCGGGCGCACGGCCAGGTCGCGGTAGCCGTCGAGCGCGTCCAGGGCGGGGAGGAGGGCGGCCGGGGCGCGGTGGCGGGGGCCGAGCAGGGCGGCGGCCTCGGTGACGGCGCGCTCGGTGACGGCGCGCTCGGTGGCCTCGCGCACGCCCGGCTCGGGCTCGGGCTCGGGCTCGGGCGCAGCGGGGGTCGGCGCGGGGGCCGGGCCGGGGGCGTGCGGCGGCGCGGGCGGCTGCTCGCCGCCGCCCCGCCCGAACCGCCACCAGCGGCCGCCGCCTCCCGTGCTCACCGCGGCTCCGCGAGCAGGGCCGTCAGCCGGGCGCCCAGCCGCTCCACCCCGGCCCTGACCTCCGTCAACGGCCGCCGCTCCAGGCCGAGTTCGGCGGCCCGCCGGGTGGCCTGCTCCCGGGTGGCGCTGCGGGCGGACTCCAGCCGGGCCAGGGTGTCCCGGGCGGCGGCCTGCTCGCGGGCGATCCGGCTCTCCAGCTCGGCGCGCACCGCCTCCGCCAGCGTGCGGGTCAGGTCCCGCACCGCGTTGGCGAGATGGGCGTACTGGCCGGCCCGCATCGCCTCCAGCTCGGCACGCAGGCTGTTGCGGCGGGCGAGCTTGTCGGCGAGCTGCTGGTCCCGTACGGCGCCCCGGTACCCGGTGACCCCGCCGAACAGCGCGCCGACCACCGAGCCGATCGAGGTGCCGATCTGGGCGCCGACCGCCGTCCCGGCGCCGGGCAGCACCAGGGTGCCGATGATCGCGCCGATCGCGCCCGCCGCCAGGCCCCCCGCCGTCGTGCCCATGCCGGAGCCGGAGGTCACCGCCCGCAGCCGGCCACCGCCGGGCGACTGCCGCTCCCCCTCGCCCAGCCGGCCGGTCACGGTCAGCGGCGGGACGGGCGGCTCGGGCAGCCGGCTGCTCGGGCGGGCGTCCAGCTCCAGGCCGTTGCGGCGGGCGAAGTCGCCCTGGAGCTCGGCCGCCCGCAGCCCGGCCAGCTCGCCGACCGTTCCGGTGACGAGCGCCGCGTCGGCCGCCAACTGGCCCACCAGCCGGTCGGGTTCGGCGATCATCGCGTCGTCGAAGAGGTACTCCGTGCGGAACCGGTGCCAGACCTGGTCCAGCTCCTGCTGCGCCCGCATGCCCAGGGTGCGGCCCAGCTCGGCCACCGCGTCGACGAGTTCGCGGCGCCAGCCGGCCTGGGAGGAGGCGAGTTCGGCGATCCGGCGCTCGCGTTCCTCGGTGTCGGCCTGGAGTTCGGCGAGCCGGGTGCGGGTGTCGTCGAGCAGGGCCTGCAGCTCGGCGTCCACCGGTTCGAGCATGGTGCGCGCCGACGCCTCCAGTTCGGCCAGCGCGCCGCCGACCAGCAGCGAGGCCCGGCGCCGGGCGAGCGCCGACCACAGGACCCGCTCGAACTCCTCGAAGTTGCTGATCTCCAGGTCCTCCGGGTCACCGTCCGCCAGGAAGTCCAGCTTGGCGCGGGCGGAGACCGGCACCAGCGGGACGTCCTGCGGCGCGAGGCCGGTGGCGGCGGCGAGCTTGCCGAGGGTGTTGGCGTGGATCGCGGTGTAGTCGCCGACGGTGTCGATCTTGCTGAGGGCGAAGACCAGCCCGTCGGTGCCGTCCAGCGCCCGCGACGCGGCGGCGGCCCGGGAGAGGAAGCGCAGCTCGCTCTCGGTCAGCGGCTGCGTCGCGTCGGCGACGAACACCAGCGCGTCGGCCTGCGGAAGGAAGCCCGCCGTGACCGCGGTGTGCGCCTGGTAGACCGCGCCCACGCCCGGTGTGTCCACCAGCACCAGGCCGGAGGCGAGCCGCGGGTTCGGCAGCCGGACGGAGATGAGCCGCACCCGTTTGACGTTCCCCGGGTTGCCGGACTCGGTGGCGAACTCGGCGATCCGCCCGCGCGGGATCTCCACCTGCTCCGGCTCGCCGTCCGGCCGCTCCTCCGGCGGGTCGAGGGTGACCACCACCCGCTCGACGGGGCCGAAGGCGGCGGTGGTGACCAGGCTGGTGGCGAAGTAGGTGTCCCGGGGGAAGAGATCGGGCTCCTCCAGCAGCGCGTTCAGCAGGCTGGACTTGCCGCGCTTGAACTCCCCGCACACCACCACCGTCAACGTCCCCTCGCGCAGCCGCCGTTCGGCCGCCGCCAGGCGCTCGGCGGTCAGCGCGTGCCGGGCCGCCGCGGCGGCCGGGCGCAGCGCGGCGTAGAGCGCGAGCGTGTCGGCGCGCAGCGCGTCGAGGGCGCGGGCGGGGGACGGCGGGGCGCCGGGGGTCATGCGGGTCCTCGGAGGTCTGGCGGCAGGTCGGGCGGCAGGACGGGCGGCAGGACGGGGCCGAACTCGCCCTGCCCGGCGAGGCCTCGCAACTGGTCCTCCATGGAGGCGAGTTGATCGGCGTCGGCGGTGAGGATGCCGTGGATGAAGTCGGTCGGGTCGACGCCCGTCACGGGGTCGACGAGCACGGCCGCGGCCTCCGCCGCAGCGCTGCCCTCCGCCGGGGACCCGGCGTCCGGGGCCTCGGTGTCCGGGGCGTCCTCGGCGAGGGCGCGCTCGGCGGCCTGCTCGTCGAACAGGTCGATCAGCTCGGTGACGTCCTCGACCAGGTCGGTGACGAACTCGGCGACCTCCCCGACGAATTCGGCGAACCCCTCGACGGCGTCGTGCTGGTCGGGCAGGTGCAGCGGGTCTCCGCCGCCGGGGTCGAACATCCTGTCGTCCTTCATCATCGGCTCCGGCGGTCCTGTGCCCGGCCCACCCCGTATCCCACCAGGTGCACCAGCCCGGCGAACACGGCCCCGGACAGCAGGCCGACGGCGAGGTTGCCGGACGAAGCGGTGGCGACGAACGTGTCCAGCGCGAACAGCGAGGACACCAGGACGCGCCACCACCGGCGCCGGTGCAGGGCCGGGCGGGCCGCCACCGGGCCCGGCGCCGCCCCGGCGGGCCCGAGCCCGGGCGCGGGCACCGGCTCCGGCGCCCGCTGCTCGACCGCGAGCAGCCACTCCCCCGCACTCACCGTCTCGCCGGGGGCGCGGAGTTGGCGTACGACGCGGCCCGGCGCGGCGGCGGCCAGCTCCAGCAGGGCGCCCTCGGGGGTGCGCAGGGTGCCGAGGGCGGCGCCTGCCTCGTAACCGGCGCCCAGCGGGACGCGCCACTCGGTGAGTTCGGCCGGCGCCCCGAGGTCCCAGGCGAGCGGCACCGCGCCCGGTTCGGTGGCGGCGGGCAGCAGCCGGCGCTCGGCGGAGCGGGCCGCCCAGACGGCGGCGCAGTGCACCACGGCCAGGTCCGGGTCCTCGACCAGCCGCAGCGGCCGTCCGAGCCGGTCGGTCAGGAGCGCGGCGACGGCCGGGACCCGGGTGGTGCCGCCGACCAGGAGCACCGCGTCGACGCCCCGCGGCCGCACCCCGCAGTCGGCGAGCAGCTGACGGCAGCAGGCGACCGTGCGGTCGAGCAACGGCGCGATCAGGGCTTCGAGCTGGGAGCGGTCGACCCGGCTCGACGGCGTGACCGGGGTGAAGTAGTCCTCCACCTCCGGGGCCTCGCTCAGCTGGTGCTTGATCCGCCGGACGAAGTCGCCGAGTTCGAGCCGGGCGCGGGTCGCCCCGGCGGCCATCAGCGGGTCGAGCCAGTCGCGCCCGGCGGCTGCGACGCCCGTGGCGAGCAGGGCGTCGATGTCGCGGCCGCCGCAGTCGTCCAGGGCGGCGTGGCCGAGCACGGTGTGCGAGGCGCCCTCCGCACCGATCCGCACCAGCGCGGTGTCGAAGGTGCCACCGCCGAAGTCGTAGACCAGGACCGTCTCACCGGGCGCGAACGGCTCCCCGGCGACGGTGGCGTGCGCGGCGGCCACCGGCTCGGCCAGCAGTTCGACGCTGCCGAAGCCCGCCGCCGCACCGGCTTCGAGCATCGCCTCACGGCGCGGGTCCACCGGCCCGTAGGAGGCGGGCACGGTCACCACCAGCCGGTCGATGCCGCGGCCGGCCACGGCCCGTGCCTGTGCCCGGAACTCGGCCAGCACGGCGGCCACCAGGGCGACCGCGGTGAACGGGCGGCCGCCCAGCACGACGGGTGCGCGCTCGCCGAGGTCGCGCTTGAACTCGGCGCGGTAGGAGTCGGGTTCGGCCCGCTTGCGGCGCTCGGCCGCCGAGCCGACGAGCAGTCTGCCGTCCGCGCCGACGGACACCGCCGACGGCCAGGACAGCAGCCCGCTGGACGGTTCCTTCAACGGCCGCTCACGCCCGTCCAGGACGACGGCCGCCGCCGAGGAGGAGGTGCCGAAGTCGACGACGAGCACGGGTTCGGTCACGCCGCGCCCTTCCTTCCTTGAGGTGTTCCGGGGGCCGCGCCCGGGCGCGGCGGGAGGGTCAGTCGCCGTGGCGGGCCAGCCGCACCGCCCAGCCGACCGCGCCGGCGGCCAGGCCGTAGGGCAGCGCCACGCCGAGCAGCGCGGGCAGGAAGCCGGAGGCCTTCACGGACGCCAGCACGAACGCCAGCGCCACGGCGGCCAGCGCCACCAGCCCCAGCGCCGCCCGGGCGCCGGCCGAGTGGCCCCGGCCGCGCACGGCGGCCAGCGCACAGGTCACCGCGACGGTGGCCAGCAGGGCGGCGCCGAGGATGAAGACGCCGTCGTCGGTGAGCAGCCAGCCGCCGTGGATCGTGGTACCGGACATCAGAGCGCTCCGTTCAGGACGACCAGGCCCGCGTACAGCAGGGCGCACCAGCTGGCGGCCGGCAGGCCGGAGACCCGCTCGCGCCGGAGGCGGGCGGCGGTCCCGAGCCCGCTCACGCCCCCCGCGGCGGCCACGGCGGCGGCCGTCACCACGAGCCACCGGCCGTGGGGGAGGTCCTCGGCCCCGGAGACGATCAGCGCCGCCGTGACGACGGCGAACGCCGCACCGGCCCCGAGCAGCGCGCGCGGACCGCCGGTGGCGCCGTACACGGTCAGTGCCGCGGCGACCGCGGCGGCCAGGCACGGCAACGTGACCCGCAGGACACCCTGCCCGTCGAACACGTGGTACGCCCCTTCCGGCGCGTTCACCGCGAACCAGGTCACGGCGGCGGCGAGCACCGCGCCCGGCAGGCCGAGCCACCCCGCCCAGGGCACCGCGTCGTCCTCGCGGCGGCGGCGCCGGACCGTCAGGGCGACGGCGACCACCCCGGTGCCCAGCAGCATCAGGCCCAACTGCTGGAACTGGTACACCGTCGGGCTCTCGCCGAACGGCGGATCGGACCACGGCCGGTACCAGAACCCGATGTCACCGGCCCAGCCCGCCCAGGACAGCGCCAGCACCGCCGCGGCGCCCACCGCCGCGCCCCAGGCCCGGCCCGCGCCCCACCCGGCGGCGACGGCCGCGAACAGGCCGACCAGGGCCGCGTAGCCGATGATCAGGAACATGCCCCGGCCGGGATCGGTCCGGTGGGTCAGGCCGAGCAGGCCGTAGCCCAGCAGGAAGATGCCGAGCAGTCCGAGCATCGCCGTGCCGGTCCGCCCGCGCCAGGCCGGGCGGGGCGGTGGCGGTGGCGGGTAGCCGGGCGGCGCGGGGGCCCGCGAGGCGGGGTCCGGGTCGTCGGCGGCGCCGACCGGCTGCACCGCCAGCAGCCACTCCCCGGGGCCGACGGCCGTCCCTGGCGCCACCAACTGCCGGACCACCGTGCCGGGTTCGTCGGCCGTCAGCTCCCAGAGGCTGCCGTCGGGCAGCCGCAGCGAGCCGAGTGCGGCACCGGCCGGGTAGGCGGTGGCGGCGGGGACGCTCCACCCGGCGACCTCGGCCGAATCGGCGGGGAAGCCCCAGGCCAGCGGGCGGGTGCGGGCGGCCTGGCGCAGCGGGCTGAGCCGCCGGTCGGCGGAGCGCGCGGCCCAGGCGGCGGCGCCGTGCACCACCGCCAGGTCGGGGTCCTCCACCACCCGCAGCGGGCGGTTCAGCCGGTCGGCGAGCAGGGCCCGGACGGCCGGGACCCGGGTGGTGCCGCCGACCAGCAGGACGGAGTCGAGTGCCCTCGGCCGCACCCCGCAGTCGGCGAGCAGCTGGCGGCAGCAGGCGACCGTGCGGTCGAGCAACGGGCCGATCAGCGTTTCGAGTTCGTCGCGGGCGACCCGGCTGGCCGGGCCGAGCGGGGTGAGGTAGTCCTCGACCGTCGGGGACTCGGTGAGCTGGTGCTTGATCCGGCGCACGAAGTCGCCGAGTTCCAGCTGCGCCCGCAGCGCTCCGGCACCGCCCGCACCGAGCAGCGGCTCCAGCCAGTCCCGGCCGCGCTCGCGGATCCGGCCGGCGAGCAGGGCGTCGATGTCGCGGCCGCCACAGTCGTCCAGGGCGGCGTGGCCGAGCACGGTGTGCGAGGCGCCCTCCGCACCGATCCGCACCAGCGCGGTGTCGAAGGTGCCACCCCCGAAGTCGTAGACCAGGACCGTCTCACCGGGCGCGAACGGCTCCCCCGCGACGGTGGCGTGCGCGGCGGCCACCGGCTCGGCCAGCAGTTCGACGCTGCCGAAGCCCGCCGCCGCACCGGCTTCGAGCATCGCCTCACGCCGCGGGTCCACCGGCCCGTAGGAGGCGGGCACGGTCACCACCAGCCGGTCGATGCCGCGGCCGGCCACGGCCCGTGCCTGTGCCCGGAACTCGGCCAGGACCGCGGCCACCAGCTCGCTCACCGGGTACCGCCGCTCGCCGAGCGGGACGGGCGCCCGCTCCCCGAGGTCGCGCTTGAACTCGGCCCGGTATCCGGCCGGTTCGGCACGCTTGCGGTGCTCGGCGGCCGAGCCGACGAGCAGCCGTCCGGCCCCGTCCGCGCAGACCGCCGAGGGCCAGGACAGCAGCCCGCTGGACGGTTCCTTCACCAACCGCTCGCCCCGGTCCAGCACCACGGCAGCCGCCGAGGAGGACGTTCCGAAGTCCACCACGAGCACCGGCTCGGCCACGCTCCACCCCCTGGACGCACCCGGCCGGCGGTGAGGGTTCCGGCCCGGGTTCGCGGCGAGGATAGCAGCGGCGGATCAGCCCGTTCCGCCGCTTCAGGACCGCTCGCCGGGAACCGATGCGATGTCGTGATGGACAGTTCACAGAGGGATATTGATGGACCGTCAGTTCCGTTCGCGAACCGCACGGGGCTGTCCGGGGAGGGCATCGGGCCCCCGGCCGCCGGCTACCGGCCGGTCCCCGCCACGGCGGTCCGGGCCAGCGCACCGACGGCCAGGATCGTGCCGCCGAGCAGCAGGCCCATCGAGCCGAGGACGCCGGCGGGCTGCCAGTTCTCGCCCGTCCGCGCGTCGGCGGCGAAGGCGGCGGCGATCAGCAGCAGGGACGCGAGGACGGTGAGGGCCCCGGCGCCGAACGCCCCCCGGACCAGAGCGCGGCCGAAGCGGCGCCGCCGGGCGGCGGTCGCGGTCCCGGGCGTGTTCACGGTGCTCTCCTTCTGCGGTGCGAAGCGGTGCACCTCGAAGGATGTCCGGGCCATGTCTCGGTCGCCCCGGCGGGCGTGTCTCGGTCTCCGCACCGATCGGCGGCGTTCGGGCAACGGTTGCGCAACAGCCGGCCATCGGGCGACGGTCCGGCCACCGGACGACGGGCCGGCCGGTGCGCGAGGGCCCCGCTCAGCCCGCGAGGCCGTGCCCGACCAGGCGGCTGCGCAGCCCGGCCAGCTCGCGCCGCACGAGGGGCGGCAGCCCGTCCTCGCCGTCGCCCGCCGCCAGCACCGACCCGAGCAGCTCGGCGGCGGCCCCCGGGTCGTGCGCCAGCAGATGGCAGTCGGCCACCCGGACGGTGAACAGCAGCCGGGCCGAGGGCAGTTGGTCGGGGGCAAGCAGCGCGAGCGCGGTCTCGGCGGCGCCCACGGCGAGCCGGGCGAGCCGGGGGTCGTCGACGGCGGCAGCCGCGTCGCGCAGCGCGGCGGCGGCGCCCGCCTCGACCCGCAGCCGCATCGAGGCGATGGACAGCCACGCGGCGTCGGACTCGTCGTGCACCCCGATGTGGTCGAGGTGGTGCCGGGCGCGGGCGATGTGGCGGACGGTGGCGCGCACGTCGCCGGTCATCGCATGGGCGCGGGCCAGGCCGATCTGGCCCATGGCCCCGGCCCAGTGCCGGGCGGGGGCGACCCGGGCGATCTCGTGGGCGTAGCCGAGGGCGGCGGCGGGGTCGCCGTCGAGGCGGGCGAGGAAGCTCATGTCGCTGAGCGCGGCGACCTGGGTGGCGGCGTCCTCGGCGAGTTCGGCCCAGCCGAGGGCGCGGGAGAAGCAGGCCATGGCGGTGGCGTTGCGGCCGTCCTGCATGCGCAGCGCGCCGGCGGCGTGGGCGTACTCCCCGGCGAGCCGGGCGAGCGGGCGGCGGGCGGGGCCGGCCGGGTGGGCGGCCAGGCGGCGCAGCACGACCCGCAGGGTGTCCTCGACGGCCTCGGTGCCGGGTGCGCCGGGGTTGTCACCGGCCCGCAGGTGGGCGGCGAGCAGGCCGGCCAGGGCGTGCACGGTGTCGGGGTCCAGGGGCGGGGCGGCGGCGGGGTCGGCGGCCCGGAAGGCGGCGTGCAGGACGGCGAGGTCGGCGGGCGGGGGGACGTCGCAGCCCGCGGCGTCGTGCAGCGGACAGAGCAGTCCGTAGTCCGGGAGGCGGACCGGCAGTTGGGTGGCGAGGCCGGACGGCAGGGCGGGGGTGAGGGCGGCGACGGGCGGGCCGGGCAGCGGGGCGCGGGTCCAGTCGCCCGGGGCGGCCGGCGGGCCGGCGGGGGCCGGGGCGGCCGGGAGCGCGACGGGTGCCGGCAGGGCGCCCTCCTCGGCGACCCGGCAGGCGGCGCGCAGTTCGCCTCCGGCGAGCAGCAGGTCGTCGAGCCGGTCGGCGATCCGGGGGCTGGTGCGCCGGGTGCCGTGCTCCAGTTTGCTGACGGCGGTGTGGTCGTAGCCGATCTCGGCGCCGAGCTGGGCCTGGGTGAGGCCGGCCCGGCGGCGCCACTGGCGCAGGCGAAGCCCGAAGGCCCGCCAGGCCTCGTCCTCGGTCGGCTTGGTCGCCGCCCGGTTCCGGTGCACGGGGCTGCCCTCCCGAGTGCTTTCCGGGCCTTCCGGTGGGGAGGTCCGCTCAGAAGGACGGTACTGGACGAGGGCCTCCGTCGTACATGAGGTGGTCTCGACCACTTTCGGTAACTGGTCTCTACCTCTCCACTCTTTGGTCTCAACCTCTCCATCCCGGCCGCCCCACCCCCGCCCGCGCCCCGCCCCCGGCGCCCCCCCCCCCCGCCTCGGCGGCGGGGCCGGGGCGGCCCCCCACCCCCCCCGATCCCCGCGGCCGGGCGGGGGTGGCCCCCCCCGGCCGGGGCATCCGGCAGTTCCTCGAC
>NZ_JBHYUU010000193.1:13431-14485 GCF_042749955.1 Kitasatospora sp. NPDC059462
TTAACAACCCTCACACCCCCCCCGCCCCCCCGCGGCCCGCCCCCCCCGCCCCCAGGCGCCCACCCCCCGGCGACCTGGCCGGACGCCGCGTCAGCCGCCAATTTCGTTGCCTGGCAGGGTTCCTGACGGCACTTGACGGAACTTGCCAACCGCCGCCCGGGCCCGTCCGGACCGTTGACCGGGCCATGACGGCATGTGAGGGTTCCGGCACCCGAGCGCGGACGCCCGCACGGCCGCCCCCCAAACGGCCCCGCGGTGAGCGCCCTGACGGCACGCCGTCCGCGATCGAGCACCCCCACGTTCGAGGAGCCTCGGAATGAAACGCAGATTGCTGACGGCGGGGACCACCCTGGCCGTCGTGGCCGGCATGCTGACCGCCACCGCGGTCGGCCAGGCCGCCGCCGACCCCGGACCGGCCGCCGCCGCGCCCCCCAGCGCGCTGGCCGCCGCCGTGAACGCCGCCGACCAGGCGGCCGCGGCGGGCCTGGACGCCCTGGCCAAGGGGCCGGGCGAGACCTACGAGCGCCAGTCCGTCACCCCGTGGCTGGGCGGCCTCTACTCGGTCTCCTACGAGCGCACCTACAAGGGCCTGCCGGTGGTCGGCGGCGACGCGGTCGTCCTCGCCGACGGCCAGGGCCAGGTGCGCGGGCTGCAGTCCGCCTCCACCGGCCCGATCGGCGTGCCCACCACCGCCCTGATCAGCGCCGCCAACGCAGAGCGGACCGCCCGCACCAAGCTCGCCCAGGTGGACGGCGTGCAGTCCCGCCGGCTGGTCGTCCGGGTGCAGGACGGTGCCGGCCGGCTGGCCTGGGAGACCGTGCTCACCGGCCGCACCGCGTCCGCCCCGAGCACCCTGCACGTCTTCGTCGACGCCCGCAGCGGCGAGGTCATCGACAGCTACGACGACGTGCGGGCCGGCACCCTGAACAGCAAGTGGAACGGCCCCTCGCCGACGATCGACACCACCGGCTCCGGCAGCTCCTTCTCGCTGCGCGACCCGGGCCGCCCCGGTCTGAGCTGTGCCGACAACGCCACCGGCCAGGTCTTCACCAAG
>NZ_JBHYUU010000194.1:0-14224 GCF_042749955.1 Kitasatospora sp. NPDC059462
ACCCAGGCGTCGCCGACCTTCATCCGCAGCGGGCCGGTGGAGCGCTCGGAGGTCAGCGTCCCGTCCGGGTTCGCCCACAGGGTGACGAACTCGGTGCGGGCCTTGGTGACCTCGATCCGGCGGCCCTGGAGGCGGGCCGTCAGCAGGGCCGACGCCTCGTCGGGCGCCTCGGTGGAGGGCGCGGCCGGGGCGGCCGGGGGCACCGGCGCCTCGGCGGACCGACCGGACGCCAGGGCGTCGGCGACCACACCGGTCTGCACCAGCAGACCGAGTGTCAATACCGTGGATATCCGGCGTATCCAGCGCATGGAAAAGGCCCCGCCGGTGGAACCGGACGAGGCCAAAGACCGTCGTTTCATCAAGACTCTCTCGGAAGATGGTGCGTCATCAGACGGTTCGTTCAGAACCGAAAGACAACCTCTCATCCCCAGCGAACACCCAGGAACCATTCAGGATGACAATCAAGTAACGGATCATCCACACCCTGTAATTAGGTGGCGATTCATCCCTGTTCGCACCGACCGGGCCATTTCCCCTATTCGCCCCGGGATATCAGGAATCACCCGCTTCTGCGCCGTAGACTGGCCGTTGCCCGGGGTTTCCCGGGAGGGGGGCTCGCGGGAGGTCCTCATGCGTCGGCGGCACAGTTTCCACCTCGACCGGGGAACACACTCCGTCA
This sequence comes from Kitasatospora sp. NPDC059462, assembly GCF_042749955.1. Classification (NCBI taxonomy): domain Bacteria; kingdom Bacillati; phylum Actinomycetota; class Actinomycetes; order Kitasatosporales; family Streptomycetaceae; genus Kitasatospora; species Kitasatospora sp. NPDC059462. The sequence continues at coordinate 680 of NZ_JBHYUU010000194.1, forward strand.
CGGTGAACGTCCGGTCCGGCCGGATCACCGAGACCGAACTGCTGGTGGACGGCAAGGAGGTGGCCTTCCACCGGGTGCACGGTCACGGGGTGTACCCGCTGACCCTCGCCGCCCAGCTCCCCGAGGAGCCGCCGCAACAGGTGGCCGTCCGGCTGGAGCGCACGGGCGTGCCGGAGCGGCCGCTCAGCTGCGCGCTGGAGCTCGGCGGGGCCGTGCACCCGATGCCGGAACAGACCGAACGCTGAGGCGCTAGACCTTCGCCGCGATCTCCTCGACGGCCGCGCGCGCCCGGTCCGCGTCCGCCGGGACGAGGCCGATCCTGGTGCGCCGGTGCAGCACGTCCTCGACGTCCAGCGCGCCCTCGTGGGTGAGCGCGTACGCGATCTCGGCCCGGCTGACGTCGATCCCCTCCGCGACCGGCGCGCCGTAGCCGGCGCCCAGCCGTTCCTCCCCCACCGCCAGCACCTCGCTCGCCGCGCCGCCGTGCCGGGCGAGCAGCGAAGCCGCGACCTCCCCCTCCGGCGCCGGGCGGCTGTCCCGGTGGCCGGGCGCGCCGACCAGCGGCAGCCGGGCCGTCCAGCAGGCGCGAGCGGGCAGTGCGCGCAGCCGGACGGCGGCGTCCACGGCGTCCTGGGCCATCCGGCGGTAGGTGGTGAGCTTGCCGCCGACCACGGTGATCACGCCGTCCGGGGACTCCAGCACGGCGTGCTGCCGGGAGAGGTCGGCGGTGGCGCCGTCGCCGGTGTCGATCAGCGGACGCAGTCCGGCGTAGGCGCCGCGTACGTCGGCCCTGGTCAGCGCGGTCTCCAGGGCGGTGTTCACGGTGGCGAGCAGGAAGTCGAGCTCGGCCTCGGTGGGCTGCGGCTCGTCCGGGACCGGGCCGGGCGCGTCCTCGTCGGTGAGGCCGATCGCGACCCGGCCGAGCTGCTGCGGCAGCGCGAAGACGAAGCGGCTGGTGGAGCCGGGGACGGGCACGGTGAGCGCGGCGGCGGGCCGGCCGAGCGCGGTCGCGTCGACCAGCAGGTGGGTGCCCCGGCTGGGGCGCAGCCGGATGGAGGGGTCCACCTCGCCCGCCCACACGCCGGTGGCGTTGACCACGGCGCGGGCGCCGAGCAGGAACGATTCACCGGTCAGGGTGTCGGTGAGCCGGGCGCCCGACCCGGTCACCTGCTCGGCGCGCACCCGGGTCAGCACGGACACTCCGTACTGCGCCGCCGTCCGGGCCAGCGCCACCACCAGCCGGGCGTCGTCCACGAGTTGGCCGTCGTGCGCGACCAGGGCGCCGGACAGCCCGGCGCCGCGCAGGCCCGGCACCAGGGCGCGGGCCCGGTCCGCGCCCACCCGGCGCACGCGCGGCAGCAGCCGGCCCGGGGTGCCGGCGCTCAGCCGCAGCGCGTCGCCCGCGTGGAAGCCCGCGCGGACCAGCGCGGCCTGCCCGGGCCGCATCAACCCGTCCAGCAGCGGCACCAGTTGGGGCAGCGCGCGGACCAGGTGCGGGGCGGTGCGGGTCATCAGCACCCCGCGCTCGACCGCGCTCTCCCGGGCCACGCCGACCCGGCCGGAGGCGAGGTAGCGCAGACCGCCGTGGACGAGCTTGGAGCTCCACCGGCTGGTCCCGAAGGCGAGGTCGCGCGCCTCGACCAGCGCCACGGAGAGCCCGCGGGCGGCCGCGTCCAGCGCGACGCCCGCGCCGGTCACGCCGCCGCCGATCACCAGGAGGTCGACCGACGGCCCGGAGGCGAGCGCGTCCAGCTCCAACTCCCGGCGACGGGCGGTGAGTCGGGCGGTCCCGGCGAAGGGACCGGCGAAGGGCCCGGCGGGGGTGGTCATCTGCGGCCTCCGTAGCGGATCGGTGTCGGCGGGTTCACGGCGCGAGGTAGCCGTCCAGGGCCCGGGCGAGCTCGCGGCGCCAGGCCGCCTCGGGCAGCAGCGTCGCCACCATGCGGTGCGACTGGACGGTGGACTGGGCGATCAGCAGCACCATCGCGGCGAGCTCGACCGGCTCGCCGGCCCGGATCGAACCGTGGTGCTGCCCCTGGACGATGCCGGCCCGCAGCGCCTCCAGCAGCCCGCGCTGGCTGGTGCCGAGGCGCTCGACCACGTACTCGAAGAGGGTGTCGGAGTCGGCGGAGCGCAGCAGCGCGCCGAGCACCGGGTGGTCGCGCAGCCGGACCGCCACCTCGACGACGCCCTCGACGAACGCGGCCCGGTCGGCGCCGCCGAGCCGCACGGCGTCCCGGGTGGCCCCGATCTCGCGGGTCAGCAGCGCACCGATCACCGCCCGGACGTCCGGCCAGCGCCGGTAGACGGTCGGCCGGCTCACCCCGGCGCGGCGCGCGATCTCGGCCAACTGGGTGCGGCCCACGCCGAGTTGCACGATCAGCTCGGCGGCGGCGTCGAGGATCGCGTCATCGGTTCCGCGCGGTCCGGCGGACTGCGGCGCGGCGGCCCGCCCAGGACTCCCGGGGCTCTGGGGCCCCTCAGGGGCATCGTTACTACTTGACATGATGTGTAAAACTGTAACGCATGACCCCCGAGAAGCAAGCGGCGCCGGCCGGTGCGGCCGCCCTGCCGCTCCCCCCGATGAAGTGGGACGCCTGGGGCGACCCGGCCCTCGCCAAGGAGCTGTCCGCCGACATCAAGGGCCTGCTCGCCGCCGCCCTCGGCGTCACCGGCGACGCCGCCCCCGGCCCGGACGCCTCGGAGGTCGTGCTGCGGCCCTGCGCCCTCTCCCCCGACGACCTCGCGGCGCTCGCCGCCGCCGTCGGCGAGACCCACGTCAGCACCGCCGACGCCGACCGCCTCCCCCGGGCCGGCGGCAAGTCCACCCCCGACCTGCTGCGCCGCCGCTCGCGCGAGCCGCAGGACGCGCCCGACGCCGTGGTGCTGCCCGGCGACGAGGACGAGATCGCCGCGCTGCTCGCCGTCTGCGCCGAACGCCGCATCGCCGTCGTGCCGTTCGGCGGCGGGACGAGCGTCGTCGGCGGGCTGGAGCCCGAGCGCGGCGGCTTCGCCGCCGTCGTCTCGCTCGACCTGCGCCGCCTCGACCAGCTGCTCGACCTCGACGGGACCTCCGGCGAGGCGCTGCTCGGCGCCGGCCTCACCGGCCCGGCCGCCGAGGCACTGCTCGCCGAGCACGGCTTCGAACTCGGCCACTACCCGCAGAGCTTCCGCTTCGCCACCATCGGCGGCTTCGCGGCCACCCGCTCCTCCGGGCAGAACTCGGCCGGCCACGGGCGGTTCGACGAGATGGTGCGCGGCCTGCGCGTGGTCACCCCGGCGGGCGTGCTGGACCTCGGCCGCGCCCCCGCCTCCGCCGCCGGGCCCGACCTGCGCGAGCTGTTCCTCGGCTCTGAGGGCACCCTCGGCGTGATCACCGCCGTGCGGGTGCGCATCCACCCCGTGCCCGCCGTCAAGGCGTACGAGGCCTGGTCGTTCCCCGACTTCACCACCGGCACCGCCGCGCTGCGCGCCGTCGAGCAGCAGGGCACCGGCGCGACCGTCATCCGGCTCTCCGACGAGGCCGAGACGATGATCAACCTCGCCATGACCGAGAAGATCGGCGGCGAGCCCGCGGTGACCGGCTGCCTGGCCGTCACCGTCTTCGAGGGCAGCGCCGAGCAGGTCGCCGCCCGCCACCAGCTCACCCGCGCCGTCCTGCTCGCCGCCGGCGGCAGCTCGCTCGGCGAGGCGCCCGCCCGGGCCTGGGAGCACGGCCGGTTCAACGCCCCCTACCTGCGCGACTCGCTGCTCGACGCGGGGGCGCTGTGCGAGACGCTGGAGACCGCCACCAGCTGGCAGCAGCTGCCGGCCCTGCGGTTCGCCGTCACCGCCGCGCTCACCGAGGCACTCCCCGGCTCCCTGGTGCTGTGCCACATCTCGCACGTCTACCCGACCGGGGCGTCGCTCTACTTCACCGTGGTCGCCGCGCTCGGCGAGGACCCGCTCGCCCGCTGGGCCGCCGCGAAGCGCGCCGCCGGCGACGCCGTCGTCCGCTCCGGCGGCACCATCACGCACCACCACGCCGTCGGCACCGACCACCGTCCGTGGATGGCCGCCGAGATCGGCGAGCTGGGCGTGCGCGTCCTGCGCGCCGTCAAGGCCGAGCTCGACCCGGCGGGCATCCTCAACCCGGGCAAGCTGATCCCGTGACCGGCCGGAGAACCATCGCCCGCGTCGTTCTCCTCACCAACCCCGCGGCGGCGGCCGGCCACGCCGAGCCGGCGGCCCGCCGCGCCACCGCCCGTCTGCGCGCCCTCGGCATCGCCGTCGACGCGCGGGCGGGCGACTCCGCCGCCGACTCACTCGCCCTCGCCCGGGCCGCCGTCCGCGGCGATGGTCCGGGCTCCTGTGACGCCCTGGTCGTGGTCGGCGGCGACGGCATGATCAACCTCGGCCTCCAGGCCGTCGCCGGCACCGCCGTCCCCTTCGGCGTCATACCGGCCGGCACCGGCAACGACCACGCCCGCGCCCACGACCTGCCCCGCAACGACCCGGAGGCGGCCGCCGACGTGATCGCCGCCGGCCACACCCGCACCGTCGACCTCGGTCGGATCACCGCCGCGGACGGCACCACCCGCTGGTTCGGCTCCGTCCTCGCCAGCGGCTTCGACTCCCTCGTCAGCGACCGCACCAACCGCCTGCGGTGGCCGCGCGGCCGGTTGCGCTACCACCTCGCCATCGCCGTCGAGTTCGCCAACCTCCGCCCGCTGCCGTTCCGGATCACCCTCGCCGACGGCACCGAGATCGACCGCGACCTCACCCTCGCCGCCGTCGGCAACACCAGCAGCTACGGCGGCGGCATGCTCATCTGCCCCGACGCCGACCCCACCGACGGCCTCCTCGACGTCACCCTCGTCGACGCCATGCCCCGCCGCCGGGTCGCCCGCTTCTTCCCCACCCTGCTGAAGGGCACCCACATCCACCACCCCGAGGTCACCACCCACCGCACCCCCGCGCTGCGGCTGTCCTCCCCCGGCATCACCGCCTACGCCGACGGCGAGTTCCTGGCCCGCCTCCCGATCGACGTCACCGCCGTCCCGGCCGCCCTCCACCTCCTCGCCCCCGCCCCCTGACGGGCGACCAGCGCCGGGGCGCGGCGCCGGAGGCGGACTCAACCCGCCGCCCGGCGCGCCTCCGCCTTCTCCCCGGGGACCGCCATCGGAGCGGCGGCCGGATCAGTAGACTGACCGCCCTCAACTCCGTGCGTTACCAGGGCTTGTGGGGGCAATCGTGGACGTGCACATTTCCGTGACCGGTGGGGAGACCGTCGCGGAGGCCGAGTCGTTGACCGACTGGCTCCGGGGGGAGCCCGGGCTGCGGGGCGTCGCCCTGACCGGGCGGGCGCCGCGGCCCGGGGAGATGGGGGCGGTGCTGGACACCGTCTCCGTCGCCCTCGGGGCCGGCGGCGGCCTCTCGGTGCTCGCCTCCTCGCTGCGGGCGTGGTTCGCGCAGCCCCGGCGCAGCGACGTCCGCCTGAAGATCCGCCGCCCGGGCGGCGCCACGGTGGAGCTCGACGCCAAGCGGGTGCGCGCCGGGGAGCTGGAGGCGCTGCTGCGCGCGGCGCTGGCGGAGCCGGACGAGTCCGCCCCCGAGCAGGGCTGACGTGCCGCTCCCGGACCCCCTGCGGTCACGGATCGTGCTCGTCGGCGCGAGCGACTACACGGACCCGGACCTGCCGAACCTCCCGGCGGTCCGGCGCACCGTCACCGACCTCGCCGCCCAGTTCACCGACCCCCTGCACGGCATCGTCCCCGAGGAGCACTGCACGGTCCTGCTGAACGACACCGACCTGGCCCGGGTCGGCCGCACCCTGCGGGACGCCGCGAGCGCGGCCGAGGACCTGCTGCTGGTGTACTTCGCCGGGCACGGGCTGGTCGGCGGACGCCGGCACGACCTCTACCTGGCCCTGCCCTACAGCGATTACGAGGCACCGGAGTTCAACTCCGTCGAGTACGACAAGCTGCGCGCCACCGTGCTCGACAGCCGCGCCGCCACCAAGATCATCGTGCTGGACTGCTGCTTCGCCGGCCGCGCCGTCAACGACACCATGGCCGGCGGCCGTGACACCGTCGACCGGCTCGAAGTGGCGGGCACCTACGTGCTCGCCTCCGCCCCGCGCGACCAGGTCGCCCTCGCCCCGCCCGGCGAGGAGTACACCGCGTTCTCCGGGCGGCTGCTGCGGCTGCTGCGCGAGGGCGTCCCCGGCGGCCCGGAGGAGCTGACCGTCGTGGAGCTCTACCGGCGGCTGACCGCCGCCATGCGCGCCGAGAACCTGCCCGTCCCGCGCAACCGGGGCACCGAGAACGCCGACCAGACCGCACTCGCCCGCAACCGGGCCTTCGCCGCCACCGCCGCCCCCGCCCTGCGCCTGCGCCAGGCGGAGGCCGAGCAGCAGGCGCTGCAGGGCGACTGGGCGGGAGCGGCCGAGATCCTGCGCCCGGTCCTGGCGGAGCAGACCCGCGTCCTCGGCCCGGACCACGAGGACACCCTGCGCTCCCTCCGCACCCTCGCCCACTGCCTCGGCGGCACCGGCGACCCGGCGCAGGCCGTCCGGCTGCTGCGCCCCCTGCCCGAGGCGTACGCCCGGCTGCACGGCGAGGACCACCCGGAGACCCTGCACACCCGCCAGTTCCTCGCCGTCAACCTCGGCGAGTCGGGCCGGCGGACGGAGGCCGTCGCCCTGCTGCGGATCCTGCTCGCCGACCGCAGCCGGGTGATGGGCGGCGAACACACGGACACCCTGCGGACCCGGCACATGCTCGCCCGCAACCTCGCCCTGACCGGCGCCGAGGCCGAGGCGGCGGCGCTGCTGCGGCAGGTGATCGCGGAGCGGGACAGGGTGCTGGGCGCGAAGCACCCGCACACGGTACGGGCCCGCAAGGACCTGGCGGCACTGCAAGCACCGGAAGGGAGCACACGGGGTGTTTGAGGACTTCGACGACCGCGCGCGCAGGGCCGTCGCCCTGGCAGAGGCCCAGGCGGTCGCTCACGGTCACGGGCGGATCGACACCACCCACCTCCTCCTGGGTCTCCTCGACGAGGAAGGAGACGCCCGCAGCGTCCTGATCACGAGCGGTGTCGATCCCGGGGCCGTCCGCCAGGAGGCCGAGAACCGCCTCGGCCGGGGTACGCACCACGGCCCCGTCGCCGGGTACTCCCCGGGCGCCCAGTCGGTCCTCCAGGCGTGCCGCCGCAAGGCGGCCGAGCACCCCGACGGGCTGGTCCGCGTCACGGACCTGTTGCGGGAGCTCGCCGTCCCACGCCCCGTCGAGGGCGCCGCCGAGGTGCTGGCCCACTTCGGCCTCACCCGGCCGAGGATCGAATTCCTTGCCGCCCAGCCCGCGGTCCCGGTCCCTCTCACGGCGCTCGCCTCGCTCGGCCGGGACCTCACCGCCGCCGTACGGGGCGAGACCGTCCACGGGCGGCGGCCGGAGATCGAGCAGGTACTGCGGGTGCTGCGCCGGCACACCCGCAACGTCGCGCTGCTGGTGGGCGATCCGGGTGTCGGCAGGACGAGCGTGGTGATCGGGCTGGCCGAGGCCATCGCCCTGGGCCGGGCGCCGGCCGACTTCCTCGGGAGAACCGTCCGGCTCCTCGACGTCGGCGCCCTGTTCGCCGACCCGCGGCACCACGGCCGGTTCACCGAGCTGATGGCCGAGCTGGTGGGCAACCTCATGGAGGCGACGGACCTCATCCTGTTCCTCGACAACGCCCTCGCGACGGTGCGCACGCGCGAGGGCGTCGTCGAGGCGCTGGCGTTCCTGCGGCCGGTCTTCGGCCGGGTGGGCGTCTCCGTCGTCGCCACCGCCACCAGCGAGGAATTCCGGCGCTGGGAGCGCGGCTCCGCGCTCGACCGCGCGATCCAGCTGGTGGCGGTGACCGAACCGGCGCCGGGCGAGGTGCTGGAGATCCTGCGCCACGCCCGGCACCGGCTGGTCGAGCACCACGGCGTGGAGATCACGGACGAGGCCCTGGAGGCCGCCGCCCGGCTGGCCCGCGACTTCCTGCCCGGGCAGGCCCTTCCCGGCGCGGCCGTCGACCTGCTCGACGAGGCGGCCGCGAGCGTCCGCTCCGGGCCCGGGCAGGCGCAGGACTCCCCCGCGGTCACCCGGACCGTGGTGGAGCACACCGCCCGCGCGGCCGCCCCTCTCCGCCTGCCCGTCCCCCACGACCCGTTCGTCTGGTCGATGAGCTGACCGCGCCGCAGGGGCGGACCTACCCCAGCTCCAGCGCCGCCCAGGCGAAGCCCTCGCCCCACCCGGGCTCGCGGCGGGCCCAGGCGGTCATGGCCGCGATCACCGGCTCGGGGTCGTCGAGGAGCACCTGGAAGTGCCGGTCCGGCCCGCCGTCCCGGTGCTCCAGGGTGTACTCGCCACCCTCCTCGTGCCACACCTGGACGTAGACGTCCGGCTCGTCGGGTATCCGCTCCACCACCAGGAAGCGGTCCTTCCGCTCGCCGATCCGCCGGACCAGCCCCGCCAGCGCCTCGGCGCCGGGCCGCGGGTGGGTCTCGTCGTTCTCCGTCCGCACCGTGATCTCCAACATGGCCCGATCCTGGCACGGACCACTGACACTCCCGCAGCCGGACGCTGCGGCCGCTTCGGTACGGTGGCGGCATGGGTGTGACGCGGACGCCGCGGGGGCGGTGGGTGGAGGAAGGGCTGCGGGCGCTCGCCGAGGGCGGGCCGGAGGCGGTGCGGGTCGAGGTGCTGGCGCAGGCGCTCGGGGTGACCAAGGGCGGCTTCTACGGGCACTTCCGCAACCGCGAGGCGCTGCTCGCCGAGATGCTGGACACCTGGGAGCACACGGTCACCGACGACGTCATCGAACGGATCGAGGGCGAGGGCGGGGACGCCCGGGCGCGGCTGGGGCGGCTGTTCGCCATCGTCGCGACGCCCGGGGAGGGGCCGGGGACGGGCATGGCGGTCGACCTGGCGATCCGTGAGTGGGCGCGCCGGGACGAGGCGGTGGCCGGGCGGCTGCGGCGGGTCGACGACCGGCGGATGGCCTACCTGCGGTCGCTGTACGGGGCGTTCTGCCCGGACCCGGAGGACGTGGAGGTGCGCGCCTTCGTGTCGTTCACGCTGCGGATCGGGTACCACCTCGTCGACGTCGGCCACGAGGGGCGCAGCCGGGCCGAGGTGATGGAGCGGACCAGGGACTGGCTGCTGAGGTAGCCGGGGAAGCGTCGGGGCGCCAGGCGGTCAGGGCGCCACGGCGTCGGGGAACCAGGGCGTCGCGGCGTCACGGTGTCACGGCGTCACGGTGTCACGGCGTCTGGAAGAGCTCGTCCAGGTGGTGGCCGAGGATCGCGAGCGCCGCCTCGCCGGTGCGCCGGCCGGCGAGCACGCTGGAGCCCAGGCCGTTGACCATCGCCAGCAGACCGAGCGCATCCTCGGCGTCGTCGGGGCATAGCGGCGGGGCGGCGGGACCGGCGGGTCCGGCGGGTCCTCAGACCCCCCGGCGGGCCTCCAGCACGCCGTTGTCGATCGCCGCCACCAGCGCGGCGCGGTCGGCGGCGGTGCGGTCGGCGTACTGGACGGCGAAGTCGGCGACGGCCTCGGCGAAGGTGTCCGAGCCGCCGAGGTAGCCGGCGATGGCGATCCGGTCGCCGGAGCGGGCGTGCGCACGGGCCAGGGCGCGTCCGCAGAGGTCCGCGTAGGCGCGCAGGTCGCCGGGGGCCATGCCGGCGACGTCGGCGGAGCCCTTCATGTCGCGCAGCTGCCGGCCGTAGAAGTGCCGGCCGGCCGGGCCGGTGGTCCAGCCGAGGAAGATGTCGCTGGCGGCCTGGAGCAGGCGCTGACCGGTGACCACCCGGTGCCCTCCGTGCACCACCGGCGCCTCGGCGGTCGGCCGGCCGGCGGGCAGGTACGGCTCCAGCACGGACCGCCCGGCCTCCTTGAGCTGCAGGAACAGCGGGTCGCGCTCGTCGCGGCCCTCCAGCAGGAGGACGAAGCAGCGGGTGCCGACGCTGCCGACGCCGACCACCTTGCGGGCGACGTCGGCCAGCCGGAAGCGGTCGAGCAGGACGCGGCGGTCCTCGGGGAGGGTGGCCCGGTAGTCGCCGAAGATCTTGCCGACCCGGCGCAGTTCCTCGCGCGGGAGGGGTTCGAGCAGCGGCGGGTCGCTGACGATCCGGCGCCGGCCGTCCTCGCCCCGCTCGGTGAGCTTGTCGAAGGCCTGGAGGCTGGTGCGGCGGCGGGCCTTGTCGAGGCCGGCCTCGACGCGTCTGCGGCGGCCGCGTTTGCGCACCAGCGGGAGGAGGTCGTCGGCGTCGATCCGGGCGTACCAGACGTCGAGTTCGCCCAGCGCGGCGAGGCGGCGCATGGCGGTGGCGTAGCCCTGGGCGGCGGTGAGGGCGGCCCGGCGGGCACGGTCGTCGTCGTGCCCGTTGTCGCGGGCGGCGACGGTGACGCTGGCGGCGAGCCGCTTGAGGTCCCACTCGAAGGGGCCGGGGTAGGTCTCGTCGAAGTCGTTGGCGTCGAACAGCAGCGCCCGTTCCGGGGAGGCGTACACGCCGAAGTTCAGCAGGTGGGCGTCGCCGCAGAGCTGGACGGTGAGGCCGGTCTCGGGGACGGCCGCGAGGTCGGCGGCCATCACGGCGGCGGCGCCGCGCAGGTAGGCGAACGGCGAGTCGGCCATCCGCCCGTAGCGGATCGGGTTGAGGTCGGGGAGCCGGTCCTGGGCCTGCCCGGCCAGGACGGTGAGCGGGTCGGGCCGGTCGGCGGCGGGGATCCAGCGGCCGTGGGCGGAACGCGGGACGAGTTCGCGGGCGGCCCGGCCGAGCCGGCGGCGTTCGGTCGGACTGGTCATGCGCGGCTCCTCGACGTGTGCTCCGGCTCGACGTGTGCTCCGGCGGGCCGTCGCGGGCGGCGGCTTCCTTCCCCGCGACGCTAGGGCAGCCGCCGGGGGACGGCACGTCGGAGCGCGGGCGGACGTCCGGGACGCCCGCCCGCGCTGCTCCGAACGGGTGAGGCGGGGCCGCCGGGCTGGTGGGGCCGCGCCGGTGTGCGGCCGCGCCGCTGAGCGGCCCGCGTCACTCCACGGTGAAGTCCGCCATCATCGCCATGTCCTCGTGCTCCAGGTTGTGGCAGTGCAGCATGTACGACCCCGGGTAGTCGGTGAACCGCACCAGCACCTCCACCGCCTCCGCCGGCCGCAGGTCCACGGTGTCCTTCCAGCCCTCGTCGTAGGGGCCCGGGTCGCGGCCGTTGCGCGACAGCACCTGGAAGGCGTTCAGGTGCACGTGGACCGGGTGGTGGACGTCGCTGAAGAACCGCCAGATCTCGGTGCTGCCGAGCTCCGGGGCGGCCAGCGCGCGACCGGGCTGGTAGAGCCGGTTGTTGATGGTCCAGTTGCCGTCGCGGCTGCGGCGGAAGCCGAAGACCCGGGTGGCGACGGCGGCCTCGGGGTCCAGCCGTTCGAGGGTGCAGAGCCGCTCGGGCAACGGCGGATCGTCGTTCACCGGGCGCGAGCCGACCTCGAACAGCATCACCTCCTCGGTCCGCCCGGCGCCGAAGCGGTTCATCAGCCGTACGGCGGTGCCGGGCGGGTAGCGGGAGAAGTCCACCACCAGGTCGAAGCGCTCGGCGGGCGCGATCTCGACCGCGTCGTGCGCGACCGGCTCCTCCAGCAGCCCGCCGTCGCCGCCGATCTGGACGAGCGCGTCACCGCCGGGCGGCTGCGGGTCGAGTTCCAGCCGGTAGAGGCGGGCGTTGGAGGCGTTGAGCAGGCGCAGCCGGTAGCGGGCCCGGTCCACCTCGGCGCGCGGCCAGGGGGCGCCGTTGACCAGGACGACGTCGCCGAGGACGCCGTTCATGTAGTCGTCGGTGACGCCCGGGACGGCGAGGTCGGGGTCGGTGGCGGGGTAGGCGAAGGAGCCGTCGGCGGCGAAGGCGCGGTCGGCGAGCATCAGCGGGAGGTCGCGCTCGCCGCGCGGCAGCGGCAGGGCGTCCTCCTCGTCGTCGTGGACGAGGTGGAAGCCGGTCAGTCCGCGCCAGACGGCGGGGCCGGTGAAGCCCATCCGGTGGTCGTGGTACCAGAGGGTGGCGGCGCGCTGGTGGCCCGGATAGGTGTAGTCACGGGTGCCGGTGACGGTCCGGACGGCATCGCGGGCGGCCCGGCCGGCCGATCCGCGCATCGTCTTCATGCCCGCCATCCCCTCCATCCCGGCCATGCCCGCCATTCCCGCCATGCCCGCCAGTCCGGCCAGGGCGTGGGCGGTGGCGTCATCGGCGGACGAGCCGACCGGGAGCAGGAGGTCCACCGGGTAGCCGTCGCTGTCCGCCGGGGTGTGGCCGCCGTGCAGGTGGACCACCGAGGGCACCGGCAGTTCGTTGCGGTGGCTCACCACCGTCCGGCGGCCGGAGCGGACGGACAGGGTGGGGCCCGGGTAGGTGCCCCCGTACGTCCAGGCCTCGGTGTGCACGCCGGGCAGGATCTCCAGCCGGGCGACCCGCTGGGTGATCTCGTAGTAGTCCGCGGTGCCGTCGGTGCGGACCGGGGCGAGCACGGCCGGCACCGGGAGCGGGACCTCGAACGGCTCCGGCAGCGGGACCTCGCTGCTCAGCAGGCGTCCGGGCCGCCCCTCGGCCAGCAGCCGGGCGGCCGCGGGGACGGCGAAGGCGCCGAGGGCACCGGCGCCGAGCACGGCCGCGCCCGCGCCGAGGAACCGGCGGCGGTTCACGGGGCCACCTCCACCGCGCCGCTCCCGGTGCCGGCCGCCGTGCCGGAGGGCCGGGGCAGCCGTCCGGCCCCGTCCTCCGTCCCCGTCCCCGACGGCGACGGCGACGGCGACGAGGCCGCGGCTGCGGGTGCGGTCAGCGGCAGCCGCCAGGCGCCGACCAGGGAGAACAGGTGCGCGCTGACCAGCAGCACGCCCAGCGTGACGTGCACGCCGACCGACCGCTCGTAGCCCGTCCAGGTCTGCGCCGCGTCCGCCGCCAGCAGCAGGACCGCCGCCACCAGCGGCCACCACGGCCCGCGCTCCCCCACCGGCCCGGCGGCCCGGCGCACCAGCGCGGCCGCGGGCAGCTGCAGGACCAGCACGCCGCCCAGCGCCATCGAGGCGACCTCGTGCGCCCGCAGCGCCTCGTAGTGGCCGTTCAGGAAGCCCGCGGCCAGCACCGTCCCGGCCAGCACCAGCGCGGCCGAGGCCGTCGTGGTGCCCCGCAGCAGGAGCCGCGGCAGACGGACCGCCGGGGGCGCCGGCGGCCCGTCCGGCGTACGGGCCGGGGGGAACAGCGGCAGGCGGGGCGTGCGGGTCACCGGGGGACTGCTCAACTCGGCCTTCTCTCTGCCGGGCGCGCCGCGACGGGAGGGGCCCGCCGGGCGGGCATGCCGGACGCGCTCGGCGCGGGGGTGTGGGCGGGACAGCCGCCGCGGGCGCGCGCCACCGGCTACGGGCGCGGCCGCGCACGCGACCGATCACCCCTCACTATCGGTGCGGGGCCGCCGCTTTCCGGCCGACGACCCCGCTCTCCCGTCTGTTCAGCGCGCCTTTGTCACCCGAACGGGCGGTGCGCCGCCCCCGCGCGCACCGCC
>NZ_JBHYUU010000195.1:0-14213 GCF_042749955.1 Kitasatospora sp. NPDC059462
CTTCCCACTCCGGGCTGCCAGGGTTGCCGCACGCTGCGGATCCGTGCGGTTGGTGCGCCGTGCTCCCGGTGGCCCTTGCGTCACGCAAGGGCTACCGGGACCCGGGTCGGAGGGGCCGGAGCGGCTCCAGGACGGGTGATGCCGGGCTTCGAGGAGGCCTCGAAGCCCGGCATCACGTCGGCTGTGCGGGTCAGTTGTGGGCGTGGAGGTCGGCGTTGAGGCCGCCCCAGGAGCCGGTGCGGGCGATGACCTCGACGGCGCCGGTCTGGGAGTTGCGGCGGAAGAGCAGGTTGTCCTGGCCGGACAGCTCGACGGCCTTGGCCACGGTGCCGTCCGGGGTGGTGACCCGGGTGCCCGCGGTGACGTAGAGGCCGGCCTCGACGACGCAGTCGCTGCCGAGCGAGATGCCGATGCCCGCGTTGGCGCCGAGCAGGCAGCGCTCGCCGACGGAGACGACCTGCTTGCCGCCGCCCGACAGGGTGCCCATGATCGACGCGCCGCCGCCGATGTCGCTGTGGTCGCCGACCACGACGCCCGCGCTGATCCGGCCCTCGACCATCGAGGTGCCCAGCGTGCCGGCGTTGAAGTTGACGAAGCCCTCGTGCATCACGGTGGTGCCGGCCGCCAGGTGCGCGCCGAGGCGGACGCGGTCCGCGTGGGCGATGCGCACGCCGGACGGGGCGACGTAGTCGGTCATCCGGGGGAACTTGTCGATCCCGTAGACGGCGAGCTGCCCGCCCTGGGCGCGCACGGCCAGCCGGGCCTGCTCGACCTTGTCCACCGGAACCGGGCCGATGCTGGTCCACGCCACGTTGGCCAGCAGACCGAAGATGCCGTCGAGGTTCAGCCCGTGCGGCCGGACCAGACGGTGGCTGAGCAGGTGCAGCCGCAGGTAGACGTCGTGCGTGTCGAGCGGCTTCTCGTCCAGCGAGGCGATGGTGGTGCGCACGGCGACCACCTCGACGCCGCGGCGGGCGTCGGCGCGCAGCGCCTCGGCGGCGCCCGCGCCCAGCTCGGCCTCGGCCTGCTCGGCGGTCAGGAGGACGGTCCCGGCCGGGCCGGCCTCGGCGGTCAGCACGGGGGCCGGGTACCAGGTGTCGAGGACGGTGCCGTCCGCGGCGATGGTGGCCAGACCTGCGGCGACGGCGCCGCTCACGGGGGTGGTGGATTCTGCAGTCACATCGTGCACGTTAACGAATCCGGGCCGCCGCTGCCGAACACGCTCACCGTCCGGACCGGCCCCGCCCGACCCGGGCGGCGCCAAAATGCGGTGCCCGGGAGGCCGGTCCTCGGCAATACTCCGACGGGTGTTCATGTCGATCTCCACCACAGGTACCGCCGAGAACCCGGCCACTGACCTGGGCTTTCTGCTGCACAAGCACCCCGGCAGGGTCCAGCGGTTCTCCACGGCGCACGGCGAGGCGCACGTCTTCTACCCGGAGGCGGGCGACGAGGCCTGCACGGCCGCGCTGCTGCTCGACGTCGACCCGGTCGCGCTGGTCCGCAAGGGCCGCGGCAAGGGGCGCGCCGGCTCGCCCGACTTCGCGCTCGCCCAGTACGTCAACGACCGCCCCTACGCCGCCTCCTCGCTGCTCGCGGTGGCGCTGCGGACGGTGTTCCGCACGGCGATGAAGGGCGTCTGCGAGGCCCGCCCCGGGCTGGCCGACCAGCTGCGCCCGCTGCGGATCGTGCTGCCCGCCGTGCCGGTGGGCGGGGCGGCGGGCGAGGGCGACGGCGTGGCGATGGCGGTGCGCCTGTTCGAGCCGCTGGGCTGGCAGGTGGAGGCCTCGGCGATCCCGCTGGACGAGACGTTCCCCGCGTGGGGCGAGTCGCGCTACGTCCGGCTGGAGCTGTCGGCGCGGCGGGCGCGGCTGGCCGACGCGCTGCAGCAGCTCTACGTGCTGCTGCCGGCGCTGGACGGTGCCAAGCACTACTGGGTCGCCCCGGACGAGGTCGACAAACTGCTCGCCGCCGGTGAGGGCTGGCTGGCCGGCCACCCGGAGCGGGCCCTGATCACCCGCCGTTACCTGTCGCGGCGCTGGACGCTGACCCGGCGGGCGATGGAGCGCCTGGAACTGGCTCGGCTGGCGGAGGCCGACGACCGCGAGGTCGAGGAGGTCGACAACGCGGTCGACGACACCACCGGGGAGACCGGGCCGGAGCCGGAGACCGGGCCGGAGCCGGAATCCGGGCACGAGCCGGAGACCCGGCACGCCCGGGAATCCGGGCACGAGCGGACCGCGCCGCGCCCGCCCTCGCTGGCCGAGCAGCGCCGCACGGCGATCCTGGACGCGCTGCGCGAGACCGGCGCGGCCCGGGTCGCCGACCTCGGCTGCGGCCAGGGCGAGCTGATCGCCGCGCTGCTGAAGGACGCGCGGTTCACCGACGTCCTGGGCGTCGACGTGTCGGTGCGGGCGCTGTCCGCGGCGGCCCGCCGGCTGCGGCTGGACCGGATGCCGGAGCGTCAGGCGAACCGGCTGCGGCTGGTCCAGGGCGCGCTGACCTACACGGACGAGCGGCTGAAGGGCTTCGACGCGGCCGTGCTCTGCGAGGTGATCGAGCACCTGGACCTGCCGCGGCTGCCCGCCCTGGAGTACGCGGTGTTCGGCGCGGCCCGCCCCGCGGCGGTGGTCGTCACGACGCCGAACGCCGGGTACAACGTCCGGTGGGAGAGCCTGCCGGCCGGTCACCTCCGGCACGCCGACCACCGCTTCGAGTGGGACCGCGCCGAGTTCCGCGGCTGGGCCGAGCGGGTCGCCGCCGCGTACGGCTACACGGTCGACATCCGCCCGGTCGGCCCGGAGGACGACGAGGTGGGCGCCCCGACGCAGCTCGCCCTGTTCCGCCTCGGCGCCGGGGCCGCCGACGTACCGGCCGGGACGACGGCCACCATGGACAGCACGACGCCCGAAGGGGGCGAGACCCGATGACCGACGACACCGACGCGACCGATGCCGGCGCAGCGACCGCAGCGACCGCAGCGACCGGCGCGACCGCAGCGACCGACGACACCGACGCGGCCGCAGCGACCCGCCCCGCCGGGGCCGCCCCCCGCCGTCTGCCGGTGACGGACGTCTCCCTGGTGGTGCTGATCGGCACCAGCGGCGCGGGCAAGTCCAGCTTCGCCCGCAAGCACTTCCTCCCCACCCAGGTCGTCTCCTCCGACTTCTGCCGCGGCCTGGTGGCCGACGACGAGAACGACCAGTCCGCCTCCGCCGAGGCCTTCGACGTGCTGCACTACATCGTCGGCAAGCGCCTCGCCGCCGGCCGGCTGACCGTCGTGGACGCCACCAACGTCCAGCCGGAGGCCCGCCGGCAGCTGGTCCGGATCGCCCGCGACCACGACGTGCTGCCGATCGCGATCGTGCTGGACGTCCCGCCGGGCGTCTGCGCCGAGCGCAACCGCTCCCGCCCGGACCGGCAGCTGCCCGCCCACGTGGTGCCGCGCCAGCACCGCGAGCTGCGCCGCTCCCTGCGCGGCCTGGAGCGCGAGGGCTTCCGCAAGGTGCACGTCCTGCGCGGCGAGGCCGAGGTCGAGGCCGCCGGGATCGTGCTGGAGAAGCGCTTCAACGACCTGCGCCACCTCACCGGCCCGTTCGACATCGTCGGCGACATCCACGGCTGCCGCTCGGAGCTGGAGACCCTGCTCACCCGCCTCGGCTGGACGCTGGTCCGCGACGACGCCGGGCGCCCGGTGGACGCGGTGCACCCCGCGGGCCGCACGGCCGTCTTCGTCGGCGACCTGGTCGACCGCGGGCCGGACACGCCCGGCGTGCTGCGCCTGGTGATGGGCATGGTGGCGGCCGGGCACGCGGTCTGCGTGCCGGGCAACCACGAGAACAAGCTCGGCCGGGCGCTGGACGGGCGGAAGGTCACCGTCTCGCACGGCCTCCAGGAGTCGCTGGACCAGCTGGCGCAGGAGCCGGAGGAGTTCCGGGCCGAGGTCCGGACGTTCATCCGCGGCCTGGTCAGCCACTACCTGCTGGACGGCGGCGCCCTGGTGGTCTGCCACGCCGGTCTGCCGGAGAAGTACCACGGCCGGGCCTCCGGCCGGGTGCGCTCGCACGCCCTGTACGGGGACACCACCGGCGAGACCGACGAGTACGGCCTGCCGGTGCGCTACCCGTGGGCGGAGGAGTACCGGGGCCGGGCGCTGGTGGTCTACGGCCACACGCCGGTGCCGTCGGCGGGCTTCGTCAACAACACCATCTGCCTGGACACCGGCTGCGTCTTCGGCGGCAGCCTGACCGCGCTGCGCTACCCGGAGCGGGAGCTGGTCGTCGTCGAGGCCGAGCGGGAGTGGTACGCGCCGGTGCGGCCGATGCGCACGGACGCGCCGGGCGGCCGCGAGGGCCGTCCGCTGGACCTCGCCGACGTGGCGGGCCGCCGGGTGGTGGAGACCGCGCTGCACGGCCGGGTCGCCGTCCGGGAGGAGAACGCGGCGGCGGCGCTGGAGGTGATGAGCCGGTTCGCGATCGACCCCCGGCTGCTCGCCTACCTGCCGCCGACCATGGCGCCGAGCGCGACCTCGGGCCGGCCCGGCTACCTGGAGCACCCGGACGAGGCCTTCGCCGCCTACCGGGCCGACGGCGTCGGCCAGGTGGTCTGCGAGGAGAAGCACATGGGCTCCCGCGCGGTGGTGCTGGTGGCGCGGGACGGCGCGGCGCTGGAGAAGCGGTTCGGGCCGGCCGGCCCGGGCGCGATCTGGACCCGCACCGGGCGGGCGTTCCTCGGGGACGACGCGCTGACCGCCGCAGTGCTGGACCGGCTGCGGGCGGCCGCCGAGCGGGCCGGGCTGTTCGAGGAGCTGCGCACCGGCTGGCTGCTGCTGGACGCCGAGCTGATGCCGTGGTCGCTGAAGGCCGTCGAACTGCTGCGCCGCCAGTACGCGGCGGTCGGCGCCGCGGCGGGCGCGGCATTGCCGGAGGTGCTGGCCGCGCTGGAGCGGGCGGGCGGGCGCGGGCTGGACGTGGCCGCGCTGACCGGGCGCCAGCGGCAGCGGGCCGCCGACGCGCAGGCGTTCACCGAGGCGTACCGGCGCTACTGCTGGCCGACCGAGGGCCTGGCCGGGATCCGGCTGGCGCCGTTCCAGGTGCTGGCCGCCGAGGGGGCCAACCTCGCGGTGCGCCCGCACGACGAGCACCTCGCCTGGATCGACCGGCTGGTCGAAGCGGACGAGGCGGTCGAGGCGGCCGGGGTGGCCGGGGCGGCCCGGGCGGACGCGGCCGGGGAGGGGGACCGGGCGGCCCCGCTGCTGCACCGGACCGGCCGGCTGGTGGTGGACACCGCCGACGAGGCCTCGCTCGCCGCGGGCGTGGCCTGGTGGGAGGAGCTGACCGCGGCCGGCGGCGAGGGCATGGTGGTCAAGCCGCTGGCCTCGCTGGTGCGCGGCCGGGCGGGGGAGGGCCGCCCGGGCGGGCTGGTCCAGCCCGGGGTGAAGGTGCGCGGGCGCGAGTACCTGCGGATCGTCTACGGTCCGGACTACACCGAGCACCTGGACCGGCTGCGGCAGCGCTTCCTGGGGCACAAGCGCTCGCTCGCGCTGCGCGAGTACGCGCTCGGGCTGGAGGCGCTGGACCGGCTGGCGGCGGGTGAACCGCTCTGGCGGGTGCACGAACCGGTCTTCGCCGTCCTCGCCCTGGAGTCGGAGCCGGTCGACCCGCGCCTGTGACGGGGAGGGCCGGCGCCGGGCGGACGGGAATCAGCGATCTTGCATACAAATTCTGAGCATCGTATAGACTTGCTGCTTTCCCGTCCGCCCGTCACCGTCACCGTCACACCCAGGAGCCCGGCATGGCCTACAACCTCCGGAACAGGCACTTCCTCAAGGAGCTCGACTTCACGCCCCAGGAGTTCCGCTTCCTGGTGGACCTCGCCGCCACGCTCAAGGCGGCGAAGTACGCGGGCACCGAGCAGCCCCGGCTGCGCGGGAAGAACATCGCGCTGATCTTCGAGAAGACCTCCACCCGGACCCGCTGCGCCTTCGAGGTCGCCGCCCACGACCAGGGCGCCACCACCACCTACCTGGACCCGGCCGGCTCGCAGATCGGCCACAAGGAGTCGATCAAGGACACCGCCCGGGTGCTCGGCCGGATGTTCGACGGCATCGAGTACCGCGGGCACGGCCAGGCCGTCGTCGAGGAACTGGCCGCCCACGCCGGCGTGCCGGTCTGGAACGGCCTCACCGACGAGTGGCACCCCACCCAGATGCTCGCCGACGTGCTCACCGTCACCGAGCACACCGACAAGCCGCTCACCGAGGTGGCGCTCGCCTACCTCGGGGACGCCCGCTCCAACATGGGCAACTCGCTGCTGGTCACCGGCGCGCTGCTCGGCATGGACATCCGGATCGTCGCCCCGCGCGCCCTGTGGCCGGACGAGGAGGTGCAGAAGGCCGCGCAGTCGCTCGCCGGGGCGAGCGGTGCGCGGATCACCCTCACCGAGGACGTCGCCGAGGGCGTGGCCGGGGCCGACTTCCTCTACACCGACGTCTGGGTGTCGATGGGCGAGCCCAAGGAGGTCTGGGCCGAGCGGATCGCGCTGCTCAAGCCGTACCAGGTGTCGATGGAGACGGTGCGGGCCACCGGCAACCCGCAGGTGAAGTTCCTGCACTGCCTGCCGGCCTTCCACGACCTGGGCACGGTGCTCGGCCGGCAGCTGTTCGAGGAGACCGGCATGGCCGAGCTGGAGTGCACCGACGAGCTGTTCGAGTCGGCGCACTCCGTGGTCTTCGACCAGGCCGAGAACCGCCTGCACACCATCAAGGCCGTCCTGGTCGCCACCCTCGGCGGCTGACCGGGCCCTCCCCGGAACGGCCCTCCTCCGGTCCTCCTCCGGTCCTACTCCGGCCCCTCCAGGTTCACGCAGGCGACCCGGTCGGCGGCGCGGTGCGCCCCGGCCGGGTCCCCCGCGTGCAGCACCAGTGAGCGGGCCCCGCCCGGCCGCGGCCGCCAGGCGACGGCGGCGGCGGCGCTGCCCGCGCCCCGTCCGTCGGTGCGCAGGGTGAGCCGCAGCTCGTTGCGGTCGTTGGCGTACGCGGGGTCGGTGGACGGGCTCACCGGGTCCACCACGTCCTGGTAGTGCGGGCCGGACGCGGCCGGGTCGGCCCCGCACGCACCCGTGTGCAGGTGCACCGGGAACGCGTGACCGGAGGCGACCCCGGCCACGCTCATCCGCAGGACCGTCCGCCCGGGCACCGAGCGGTCCACCACCACCCGCACGTGCGAGCCGTACGGCACCAGGTCCGGCGCGTGGCTGACCGCCACCGGCGGGACGAACGCGGTGGCCGGGTCGAAGTCGGCCTCGGTGACGGCGACCGGGACGGCGGCGGGTGCCAGCAGGGCGAGCGGGAGCAGCGCGGCGGCGAGCGGAGCGGGCATCGGCGGACCTCTTCGGGCGGGGGAGGGAGGCGGTGCGCCCCGTTCAACGGCGCGCACCGCCTCCCGGACACGGTCCCGGCTACCCGTCGGCCCGGTGGATCCCCCGGATCTCGCAGCGCGGCCCGCTGGCCCGCATCAGGCGCAGGTCGGCGGTGACCAGCGGCGCCCCGAATCGTTCCGCCACCGCCACGTACGCGGCGTCGTCCGGCGTGAGGTTGTCCTTCAGCTCCCAGATCCGCCCGAGCAGCGGCTCGACCGGGACCTTGCGGATCGCGAGCTCCGGCAGCCGGGCGGCCAGCTCGCCGACCCGTTCGGCGGTGAGCTCGCGTGCCAGGTAGAGGCCGCGCAGCGACTGCATCACCTCGATGACGACGTGTTCCGGCGCCACCCACTCCCCGCCCGCGGCCAGCTCGGCGCGGGCCGCCTCCCCGCGCCCGCCCTCGTCGGCCAGCGCCAGCACCAGCGCGGACGCGTCCACCACGATCATCGGTCGGCCCCCGTACAGCTCCCGGCGTGTTGTTCCGCGGTCACCGTACCGGGGCGGGGGCGTCGGTCGGGCCGGCGGGCGGGGCGGCGTCCGACTCCTCGTGGAACGGCTGCACGGCCCGTTCGGCCTGCTGGGCCGCCTCGGGCGTGATCCACTCCTGGAAACCGGTGGCCGTCGCGATGGCCCGGACCTGGTCGACGGTGAGCGGCAGCCCGTCACGGATGCGCGCGGGAGGAGCCGCGTCGGCCACCGTCGCCGTGTTGCTGACGTTGACCCGCACCTGGGTGTCGTCGGCGCGCAGCAGAACGGCGCTGCGGGAGAGCTCCTCGCCCCGGGCCTGTTCGATGAGCAGCAGCCGGCTGCCGTCCGGGAGCACGGTGTCGTGGCAGTACTGGTAGACGTGGGCGGCGTTGACCTCGGCGCAGCTGAAGGTGCTGTCGTAGAAGGCGTCGGCCGGGTTCACGGCGGGGCCGGCGGCCTGGGCGGCGAAGCCGCCTTCGACGGTGACGGTGACGGCGGCCGGGCCGTTGCCGTCGTCGTAGAAGAGGGAGCCGCGGCTGACCACGAAGGGGCGGTTCGGTCCGCCGGGGACGGGGGTGGTGCCGGGGCCCGGGGACAGGCCGGCGGCGACGAAGTGGCCGGCGTAGCCGGAGGTGGTGCCGCCGGCCGGCAGGGTCCCCATGAGGGTGTGGACGGTGGCGCGGCCGGTCATGGCGACCTTGCCGGCGTCGGCCCCGCTGCCGGGCTGCTGGCGCTCGGGGCCGGACGGGGGCTTCGGGAGGGGGGCGGGGAAGACGCTGACCGTCGCGGGGGCGGCGCTCGTGCCGTCGTCGGGCCGCAGGGCGAGCAGGCCTCCGGCCGTGAGCGCGACGGCGGCGGCGACCGTGCCGGCGGCGGCCCGGCGGCGGCGCCGGATGCGGCGTCCGCGTTCGGCGGCGCCGGCGACCAGTGGGCCGAGGTCGGCGCCGACGCCGCCCATCGCCCGCTGGAAGGTGGCGGACAGTCCTCGGTCGTCGCGGGGCTCGTTCAGGGTGTTCATGCCGGTTCCTCGGTTCCTTCCGGATCGGCGGTGAGTGCGGTGAGCGCGGTGTGTGCGGTGAGTACGGCGCGAGCGGGGTCGGTCGCCCTCGGCCGGAGCGGGAGCCGAAGTGCGGGGCCCGGGCGTGTCAGGGCGAGCCGAGCTCGGCGGCCTGCGGCCCGAGCACGCCGCGCAGCCGCCCGAGCGCCCGCAGCGCCTGGCTGCGCACCGCGCCGGGGCTGACGCCGAGTTCGGCGGCGGTCTCCTCGACGCTGCGGTCCTCCCAGTACCGCAGGACGAGGACGGCCCGGTCCCGGGGTGACAGGTCGGCGAGTGCGGCCAGCAGGGTGACCCGCAGCGCCGGGTCGCCGGCCGCGGGGTCGGGGCTGCCGGGAGGTTCCGGCAGGTCCCCGGGGGCGGGCAATTCGCCGCTGCGCCGCAGCCGCCGGTGGGAGAGGTGGGTGCGCACGAGCACGCCGCGCGCGTAGGCCTCCCGGTTCTCGGCGCGGCGGACCTTGGGCCAGGCGGCGTAGAGCTTGGCGAGGGTGGTCTGGGCGAGGTCCTCGGCGAGGTGCCAGTCCCCGCAGAGCAGCAGCGCGGTGCGGAAGAGGTGCTGTCCGCGGGCGTGGGCGAAGGCCTCGAACTCGCCGTCGTCCGCGGTGCGTCGCGTCGTGCCGATCACGCTGTCCCCTGCCCCTCGCGTCCCGCGGGCGGCGCCCGGCCGCCCCCTGTACCCGGATAGACGCGTGAGCCGGGGGCGCGCGTTACGGGGGGTTCGGCGGGGGTTCGGGGAGGATGCACCCGGTGGAGGCAGGCTGGAGGTGGTGCCGACGTGGCGGACTTCGCGGCATGCACTATGGTTTATCTCGACATCGAGATAACTCCGCCCTACGATATATCTCGACATCAAGATACTTGCCGAGAGGCGCTCACCGGCGGTGCGGGCAAGGTCAGCCTAAGTAAGGGTGACCTTACCAGCGTGGCGGCCGGATACCGCACGAAGCACCTAGAAGGAGTCAGTCGTGTCCGCGAACAGCTTCGACGCCCGCAGCTCGCTGCAGGTGGGCGACGAGTCGTACGAGATCTTCAAGCTCTCCGCCGTCGAGGGGTCCGAGCGGCTGCCCTACAGCCTCAAGGTGCTGCTGGAGAACCTGCTCCGCACCGAGGACGGCGCCAACATCACCGCCGACCACATCCGGGCCCTCGGCGACTGGGACGCCGACGCCCAGCCGAGCCAGGAGATCCAGTTCACGCCCGCCCGCGTGATCATGCAGGACTTCACCGGCGTGCCGTGCGTGGTCGACCTCGCCACCATGCGCGAGGCCGTCAAGGAGCTGGGCGGCGACCCGGCCAAGATCAACCCGCTGGCCCCGGCCGAGCTGGTCATCGACCACTCCGTCATCGCCGACAAGTTCGGCACCCCGGACGCCTTCGTCCAGAACGTCGAGATCGAGTACGGCCGCAACAAGGAGCGCTACCAGTTCCTGCGCTGGGGCCAGACCGCCTTCGACGAGTTCAAGGTCGTCCCGCCGGGCACCGGCATCGTCCACCAGGTGAACATCGAGCACCTGGCCCGCACCGTCATGGTCCGCGGCGGCCAGGCGTACCCCGACACCTGCGTCGGCACCGACTCGCACACCACCATGGTCAACGGCCTGGGCGTGCTGGGCTGGGGCGTCGGCGGCATCGAGGCCGAGGCCGCCATGCTCGGCCAGCCGGTCTCCATGCTGATCCCGCGCGTCGTCGGCTTCAAGCTGACCGGCGAGCTGCCGGCCGGCACCACCGCCACCGACCTGGTGCTCACCATCACCGAGATGCTGCGCAAGCACGGTGTGGTCGGCAAGTTCGTCGAGTTCTACGGCGACGGCATCGGCGCCATCCCGCTGGCCAACCGCGCCACCATCGGCAACATGTCGCCGGAGTTCGGCTCGACCTGCGCGATCTTCCCGATCGACGCCGAGACCATCAACTACCTGAAGCTCACCGGCCGCGACGCGCAGCAGCTCGCCCTGGTCGAGGCGTACGCCAAGGAGCAGGGTCTCTGGCACGACCCGTCGCACGAGCCGGTCTACTCCGAGTACCTGGAGCTGGACGTCTCCACCGTCGTCCCGTCGATCTCCGGCCCGAAGCGCCCGCAGGACCGCGTCGTCCTGGCCGAGGCCGCCGAGCGCTTCGCCGAGGCACTGCCGACCTACTCGGCCGAGGCCTCCAAGCCGACCGCCGTCGCCGTCCCCGACGGCTCGTCCTACCAGATCGACAACGGCGCGGTCGTGATCGCCTCGATCACCTCCTGCACCAACACCTCCAACCCCTCCGTCATGCTGGGCGCCGCCCTGCTGGCGAAGAAGGCCGTGGAGAAGGGCCTCACGGTCAAGCCCTGGGTCAAGACCACCCTGGCGCCCGGCTCCAAGGTCGTCATGGACTACTACGAGAAGGCCGGCCTGCTCCCGTACATGGAGAAGCTGGGCTTCAACCTGGTCGGCTACGGCTGTGTGACCTGCATCGGCAACTCGGGCCCGCTGCCCGAGGAGGTCTCGGCCGCGGTCAACGAGTCCGACCTCGCCGTCGTCTCGGTGCTCTCCGGCAACCGCAACTTCGAGGGCCGGATCAACCCCGACGTCAAGATGAACTACCTGGCCTCCCCGCCGCTGGTGGTCGCCTACGCCCTCGCCGGCAACATGAACGTCGACATCACCAAGGACGCCCTGGGCCAGGACGCCGACGGCAACGACGTCTTCCTCGCCGACATCTGGCCGTCCGAGCAGGAGGTCGCCGACACCGTCGCCGCCTCCATCGACCAGGACATGTTCGACAAGGGCTACCAGGACGTCTTCGCCGGTGACCACCGCTGGCAGTCGCTCCCGGTCCCGACCGGCAACACCTTCGAGTGGGACGCCGAGTCCACCTACGTCCGCAAGCCCCCGTACTTCGAGGGCATGGCCAAGACCCCGAGCCCGGTGACCGACATCGCCGGCGCCCGCGTCCTGGCCAAGCTGGGCGACTCGGTCACCACCGACCACATCTCCCCGGCCGGCAACATCAAGCCCGGCACCCCGGCGGCGCAGTACCTGACCGCCAACGGCGTCGAGAAGCGTGACTTCAACTCCTACGGCTCGCGCCGTGGCAACCACGAGGTCATGATCCGCGGCACCTTCGCCAACATCCGTCTGCGCAACCAGATCGCGCCGGGCACCGAGGGCGGCTACACCCGCGACTTCACCCAGGCCGACGGCCCGGTGTCGTTCATCTACGACGCCTCGCAGAACTACCAGGCCGCCGGCACCCCGCTGGTCGTCCTGGCCGGCAAGGAGTACGGCTCCGGCTCGTCCCGCGACTGGGCCGCCAAGGGCACCGCGCTGCTCGGCGTCAAGGCCGTCATCGCCGAGTCCTACGAGCGCATCCACCGCTCGAACCTGATCGGCATGGGCGTCCTGCCGCTGCAGTTCCCGGAGGGCGAGAACGCCGACTCCCTCGGCCTGACCGGCGAGGAGACCTTCTCCATCACCGGCGTGACCGAGCTCAACGAGGGCCGCACCCCCGCGACCGTCAAGGTCAAGGCCGGTGACAAGGAGTTCGACGCGGTCGTGCGCATCGACACCCCCGGCGAGGCGGACTACTACCGCAACGGCGGCATCCTGCAGTACGTGCTGCGCAGCCTGATCAACGGCTGAGCACCGCGCTGAGCGCCGAGGAGGCCGGACCGCACCCGCGGTCCGGCCTCCTCCGCTTCTCCCGGACGCCGCCCGGGCTTTGCCGGCTTTTTGCATAGTGCGCCGACCGGACCGGACCCCTTGTGCGACGCGGTCGCTATGGACTAAACCTCTGTTCCAGCTTGGTCCAGACCAATTGACGCTGCTTCAGAGAATAGGTCCGGTATGCCCATTCGCCGCCCCGCCCTGCTCGCCGCCGCCACCGTCGCCGCGCTGCTCGCCTCCACCGCCGCCACCGCCACGGCCACTGCCGCCGATGCCAAGGGCCCCAAGCTCAAGGGCCAGCGGGTCGGCTACTTCACCTCGTGGGGCGCCGACAGCCTCGCCAAGCGCGTCCAGGAGTCCGGCCAGGCCGGCAAGCTCACCGTGATCAACTACGCCTTCGGCAACGTCTCCGCCGAGGGCGCCTGTTTCCAGAGCAACGAGCCCGGCCAGGGCGACGCCTGGAACGACTACCAGCGCGCCTTCTCCGCCGCCGACTCGGTGGACGGCGTCGCCGACGCCCCGGGCCAGGCGCTCAAGGGCCACTTCAACCAGCTGCGCAAGCTCAAGGCGCAGAACCCGCAGCTCAAGGTCGTCATCTCGCTGGGCGGCTGGAGCTGGTCGAAGTACTTCTCGGACGCCGCCGCCACCGACGAGGCCCGCAAGAAGTTCGTCTCCTCCTGCATCGACCTCTACATGAAGGGCGACGTGCCGCAGCTGGCCGGCTCCCCGGAGGGCGGCGCCGGCGCGGCCGCGGGCGTCTTCGACGGCATCGACGTCGACTGGGAGTACCCGGGCGGCGGCGGTGACGAGGGCAACGTGGTGCGCCCCGAGGACGGCCGCAACTTCACCCTGCTGATGGCCGAGTTCCGCAAGCAGCTCGACGGGCTGGCCAAGGAGCGCGCCCAGGGGGCCAAGGGCAAGGACAAGAAGCCCGAGCACTACCTGCTGACCGCCGCCGTCGCCGCCAACGAGACCGTCGCCGACCGGCTGGAGCTGCCCGAGCTCGCCGGCTCCGTCGACTGGCTCAACCTGATGACCTACGACCTGCACGGGCCGTGGGAGGGCAAGGGCCCGACCAACCACCACTCCCCGCTCTACTCCGACCCCACCGACCCGGACGCGCGCCAGCGCAGCGCCGACAAGGCCGTGGACCACTACGCCCAGCGCGGCCTGCCCTCGCAGCAGACCGTCCTCGGCACGCCGTTCTACGGCCACGGCTGGACCGGCGTGCCGGCCGGCAACCGCAACGGCCTCTTCCAGAAGGCCACCGCCGCCGTGCCGGACCTCACCTACAAGGAGCTCAACACGCTGGCGGGCTCCAAGACCTACGTGGACCGCGACCACGGCGCGTCCTGGAAGTACGACGGCAACACCTTCTACAGCTTCGACTCGGCCGAGGTGCTCACCGAGAAGGCCCGCTACGCCCGCTGGAACGACCTGGCCGGTGTGATGGTCTGGTCGCTGGACGGCGACGACGCGCAGGGCAGCGCGATGGCCGCCCTGGACAAGGGCCTGCGCGGCAAGTGATCCGGCGCTGACCCCGTGAGGACCGCGGGCGGGGCCCCCCCCCCCCAGGCGGCGGGGCCGGGCCCCCCCCCCCCCCCGCGGGCGGCCCCCCCCCCCCCGCCCCCCCC
>NZ_JBHYUU010000196.1:0-14110 GCF_042749955.1 Kitasatospora sp. NPDC059462
CCGCCGTGCCGAGCACGCCGCCCGCGGACGGCGACGCCCCGAGCGCCTCCGCCGAGCCGTCGGCCACCGCGCCGAGCGCCGTCGGCTCCGGCGGCCCGGCGGTCGGCCTCGCGGCGGTCACCCCGACGCCGGAGGCGGCCGGCACGCAGGCGGCCGTCCCGGCCGTGCAGACCACCCCGACGCCGACGGGCGAGCCCGCCGCCGCACCGGTGCCCGCCGTCACCGTGACCGTGGCGGCCCCGGCGCCGCCCGTCGACCTCGCCTCCACCGGCGGATCGTCGACCAACACCCCGATGGCGATCACCGGCGCCACCTCGATCGCGATGGGCATCGGCACGCTGGTGGTGGCCCACCGCCGCCAGAAGGCGCGCCCGGCCCTGGCCGTCCGGCCGCCCCGCCCGGCCGCGGGCCCGGGTGCGGCCCCGGGGACGGGCCCGGCGATGCGCCCCGGCCCGCGGCCGAACCCGAACCCGAGGCCGAACCTGAGGCCGAACCCGGCCCCGGGGCCCACCCGCGGCCCGGCGGCGGGCCCCGGCGGCGCGGGGGCGAGCGGGGGATGACCGGCCACGAGGTGCTGCGGGTGTTCTGCGGCCCGGACGGCGGCCACGGCAACGCGCTGGGCGTCGTCCGGGACGGCGCCGCCGTCCCCGGCGAACGCGCCCGGCAGGCGCTCGCCCGGGAACTCGGCTTCAGCGAAACGGTGTTCGTCGACGACCCGGAGCGCGGCGTCATCGACATCCACACCCCCGGCCTGCGCCTGCCCTTCGCCGGCCACCCGTGCGTCGGCGCCGCCTGGCTGCTCGGCGTGGACCGTCTGGTCACCCCGGCGGGTGTGGTCGGCGTGCGGCGCGACGGCGCGTTCACCCGGATCGCCGCCCCGGCCGCCTGGGCCCCGCCGCGCACGCTGCGCCGGTACCCGACGCCCGCCGAGGTGGACGGCCTGGCGGTGCCGCCGCCGGGCGAGTGGATCTACGCCTGGGCCTGGCAGGACGAGGCGGCGGGCACCGTCCGCGCCCGGGCCTTCCCGGGCCGCGGCGACGGCATCGACGAGGACGAGGCCACCGGGGCGGCGGCGATCCTGCTGACCGCCGAACAGGGGCGCGGTCTGACGATCACCCAGGGGCGCGGCTCGCAGCTCGTCACGGGGATCGGGGCCGACGGCCTGGTCGAGGTCGGCGGCCGGGTCCGCCGCGCGGGCTGAGGGCCTTGGAGGAGCCGCAGTTCGACGCCGTCCTCACCCGCGTGGGGGAGCGCCGGCCCGCTGTCCTCCAGGTGCTCCGGACCAGGGACGGCTGAGTCTCCGGGAGGTCGGGTGCCTGCCGGACCGGGCTCCGGTGCGGATCGGCCAGGACTGCCTGGGCGACGTCCGCCGGATCGCGGACCGGCTGCGCGCGGCCGGGGCCGAGGTGGCGCTGTCCTGCCGGGAGTGCGGCCGCTCCGCCCCCGGGGAGGGGGAGTTGATCGATCCTGGGCCGTGTGCGGCCGCGACCTGGCCGTGGTGCCCGGCGAGCAGCTCCGAGCCTCAGTGCCCGTGGCTGGAGACCGGTTCCGGGTAGACCGCCGGAGCCGGAGCCGCAGGCACGGGTACGGCGGCGGGCGCGGGCGTGGCAGGGGGAGCGGCCCGCACGGCCCGGGGTGCCGCGGCGCGGCGCAGCAGGAAGGAGCGGCCGGCGGGGACCACGGCGAGGTGGACGGCCGCGACGCCGGTGACGGCGAGCAGGATGTGGTCCACGTTGAGCACATGGCCCGGGGCCCAGGAGGAGAGGAACTCCAGCGCGGTGGCCAGCAGGGCCGAGGCGCCGGTGGTGCGCAGGAAGGACGGGAGCCAGCGGGTGGCCGGGCGGCCCCCGGCGAGCGGGAGGAGGACGCCGAGCGGGCAGAGCAGCACCAGTTCGCCGAGCACCTGGCCCGCGCTGGAGGATCGGAGCGAGGCCAGCGGCGTCAGGTTGGCGTCGTCGACCCAGGCCACCGGCAACGGTCTCAGCACCATCCAGCCCACCAGTGCCAGGTGGACGGTGAGGCCGAGCAGCCCCACCACCCGCAGTGGACGCTGGGCTCGCTGGACGGCCGTCGCCCGTCCGGTCTCGGTCCGCACGCCGGCCCGCTCCTCGCGCGGCCTGGTGCCATCTCGCTGCACGGGGGGTAGGACGTGCACCGGCGGCGCGACGGTTCCATGCCCGGTGTGAACTTCGCCCCGCGCGCCGGGGGGTGGGCGGGGAGCGCGACGAAACCGCCCGGTGGATCCGGCGGTCCCCGCGGTCCCCGCGCCCCCTCGGAAGACCCCTACCGGCAGGGCGGCGTGGTGGCGGCGGTGGGCGAGGGCAGCGCGCCGAACGCGTTGTCCGCCGGCGGCGTCGGCGTCACCACGACGGGCGACGGCGACGCGGACGCCACCCCGGACGGTGCCCCCGGCGCGGCCGCGGACGGCGAGCCGGCCCGCGCCCCGGCGGCGTGCGCCGGGGCCTGCGCGCCCGCGCCCGCGCCCGTACCGGCGGCCGGGGACGGCGTGCTCGGTGCCGTGGGTATCCGCGCCACCGTCGGGCAGGCGGTCCGGCTGGCCGGCGCGCCCGCGTCCACCGGGACGGCGGTCGGACGGATGCCGCAGCCGGCCGCCAGCGCGGCCAGCCCCAGCAGCGCGGCGGCGGCCCACGGGCGGCGCGGTCCACGACCGCGGTTCGGGCGGACACGGCTCACTGGGCACGCTCCTCGGGGGCGGTGTCGGCCGGCGGCGGGGGCGGCGGGGTCCGCGGCAGGGTCAGCGTGAACACCGCGCCCACCTCGCCGTTCGCGGCGGTGATGGTCCCCCCGTGGATCTGCGCGTTGGCCATCGCGATGGACAGGCCGAGTCCGCTGCCCTCCGAACGGGCCCGCCCCTTGTCGGCCTTGTAGAACCGGTCGAAGACGTGCGGCAGCACGTCCTCGGGGATGCCGGGACCGCTGTCCGACACCTCGACGACCACGCTGTCCTCGTCCTCGCGCACCCGCACCCGCACCGGCGAGCCGCCGTGCTTGAGCGCGTTGCCGATGAGGTTGGCGAAGACGACGTCCAGCCGGCGCGGGTCGACCACCGCCCGCACCCCGCGCGGCGCGTCCACCTCGACCGCGTCGTACCAGGCCCGGCCGTCAATGCAGGACATGATCAGGTCCGCGATGTCCACCTCGTCGGCGACCAGCTTGGCCGTGCCGGCGTCGAAGCGGGTCACCTCCATGAGGTTCTCCACCAGGTCGGACAGCCGGCGGGTCTCGCTGACCACCAGCCGCACCGCCGGCTCGATCATCGGGTCCAGCGACTCCGCCTCGTCCTCCAGGATGTCCGTCACGGCGGTCATCGCGGTCAGCGGGGTGCGCAGCTCGTGCGACATGTCGGCGACGAAGCGCCGGCTCTGCGCCTCGCGCGCGCTCAGCTCCTCGACCTGCTCGTGCAGCGACTCCGCGGTCCGGTTGAAGGTCCGCGCCAGGTCGGCGAGCTCGTCCGAGCCGTCGACCTCCAGCCGGGTGTCCAGATGGCCCTCGCCGAGCCGCCGCGCCGCGTCGCCGAGCCGCCGCACCGGCCGCAGCACCGTCGCCGAGGCGGCCTGCGCCAGCAGCGCCGAGCCGATCAGCGCCAGCAGCGTGGCGATCGCCAGCGACCAGCCGAGCGTGTTGAGGTCGGCCCGCTCGTTCTCCAGCGACTTGAACATGTACGCGGTCGGACCGGTCGGCACCACCCTCGTGCCGCCGATCACGAACGGCCGGCCGTCGAGGTTCTGCCGCTGCCAGTACAGGTGGTAGGTGTACGGGTTGGACTCGGTGATCTCGCGCTGCTTGCCGACCGCGGTCTGCAGCGCGGTCGGCACGTTGGCCAGCGTGTACTGGGAGGGGCTGGAGGAGGCGATGCAGTCCGGCAGCGCCGGGTCCGCCACCACCACGTCGTAGCTCAGCCCGGAGCTGGCGACGGTGTTCGCCAGCGTGTCGAGGTCCTCGCAGGTCGCGCTCAGCGGCAGGCTCGACACATTGCGGCTCAGCGAGACCCGGAAGTCGTTGAGCGCGGTGTCCTGCGCGCGCTTGAGCACCGCGTCGCGGTTGAGCCAGTACGCGATGCCCGAGGCCGAGACGGCGGTGAGCAGCGCGACCGCGGCGAACACCGCGATCAGCCGCACGCGCAGCGAGCGCAGCCTTCGCCACGGGCCGGAGGTGAACCGGGCCGGGGTCTGATGGTCAGTCACGGGAGCCTGTCGTTGCGGGGATCCAGGGTGCGCGGCGGGATATCGCCGGCGCCGGACGGGGGACGGCGCTCACGCCGGGGGGTCCAGCCGGTAGCCGACGCCGCGCACCGTGCGGATCAGCGTCGGCGCCGAGGGCACGTCCTCGACCTTGGCCCGCAGCCGCTGGACGCAGGCGTCCACCAGCCGGGAGTCGCCCAGGTAGTCGTGCTCCCAGACCAGCCGCAGCAGCTGCTGGCGCGACAGCGCCTGACCGGGGCGCCGGCTGAGCTCCAGCAGCAGCCGCAGCTCGGTCGGGGTCAGCTGGAGGTCCGCACCGTCCTTGGTGACGGTCATCGCCGCGCGGTCGATCACCACGCTGCCGTACACCGAGGAGTCCGAGTTCTCCCGCTCGCCGCGCCGCAGCACGGCCCGGATCCGGGCGTCCAGCACCCGCGGCTGCACCGGCTTGACCACGTAGTCGTCCGCGCCCGACTCCAGGCCCACCACCACGTCGATGTCGTCGGAGCGGGCGGTCAGCAGGATGATCGGCAGCTGGTCGGTGCGCCGGATCCGGCGGCACACCTCGAAGCCGTCGATGCCGGGCAGCATGACGTCGAGCACGATGAGGTCCGGCCGCTGCTCCTTGAAGAGCCTCAGACCGTCCTCGCCGGACGCGGCGGTGGCCACGCGGTGGCCCTGGCGGGTGAGGGCGAGTTCGAGGCCGGTGCGGATGGCGTCGTCGTCCTCGATCAGAAGGAGGAAAGGCACGGCCTCATTCTGGCTCACCCGGAGCGGGTAATCACCCCCCACCGCCCGGCGGGACCCCCCGGGGAACCGCGGCGCCCGTGACCGGCGTCCGTCAACCGGGGAAGGGTGAACGGGCCGAAAGACCCGACCCTGTGACAGCCCTGTGACAGTCGACGGACAGCGCCATCACAACCGGCGGGCAGGATTTTCGATGTCGCCGCAGGACAGCGGGCCAATCGGCCGGCCGACGGCGGCGGCAACGGAACCGCTCGAACCGATCAAGGGGGCGCACGATGAACGCCACGCTTCAGACCCGGACCAACCCGGCTGTCCGTACCGCGCGTTCATCGGCCACCGCGTTCAGGACCCGGCCGGCGGCCGGGACCGAGGAGACCTCCGGTGCCGTGATCGCGCGGGGGTGCGCGCACAGCACCGGTGGAAACACTGTCGTCCGCCGGGTGAGCGGCGGCGGCAGGACGGGGGAGCTGTACGGGATCGGCCGCCGGGGGAACGCGGCCGACTCCGCCGGCACCCTGACGCTGCGGGGGATCCTCCCCGTGCGCGTCGAGGGCAAGGACGCCCCGGGGGGGAACCGGGGCGTCGGGGGGACCGGCCTGCGGAAGGCCGACTCGGGGGAGTCGGCCGGCCGCGAGGCCGCCGGGGCGACGCTGCTGCGGCTGAGCCCCGCGGCGGCGCCCGAAGCCGGACCGGAGCGGCCCGCCGTCGCCGAGGACCACATCACCGAGTTCACCGCGTACGTGCGCGAGCGCCGCGCCTCCCTGTACGCCACCGCCTACCACCTCACCGGTGACCGCTACGAGGCCGAGGACCTGCTGCAGAGCGCGCTCTTCAGCACCTACCGCGCCTGGGGCCGGATCACCGACAAGGCCGCGGTCGGGGGCTACCTGCGCCGCACCATGACCAACCTGCACATCTCCGCCTGGCGGCGCCGCAAGGTCAACGAGTACCCGACCGAGGAGCTGCCGGAGACGGTCGGCGACACCGACGCGATGGGCGGCACCGAGCTGCGCGCCGTGCTCTGGCAGGCGCTGGCCAAGCTGCCGGAGAACCAGCGCACCATGCTGGTGCTGCGCTACTACGAGGGCAAGACCGACCCGGAGATCGCCGATGTGCTCAACATCAGCGTCGGCACGGTCAAGAGCAGCATCTGGCGCGCGCTGCGCCGGCTGCGCGACGACGAGCAGCTGAACACCTCGGGCGACACCCTGCGGGCGTTCGGCGAGCTGGTCGCGTAGGACGGCCTGGACGTTCCGGTCCGCCGTGGGGGTGGGACCGGACGGGGCTCCCGTCGGGGGACGGGTAGCAGGACGGACGCGGTACGGGTTGGCGCCGGCTCGGGGGAGCGGCGGCACCGGGGAGGGGACCGCGACCGTCCGGGGAAGGCGGCGGGCCCGGTGCGGGGGAGACGCACCGGGCCCGCCGTTCCGCGTGCCCGGGGCCGCTCAGACGGCGGACAGCTCGCCGGCCGCGGCCGCCGCCCGGATCCTGCGCCCGGCCTCCGGCCCGGCGCAGGGGCGCGCGCCCAGCGCGACCTGCCGGCCGACGATGCCGCGCTCGGCCCGCATCAGCCGCCAGCCGCGGCGCAGCAGCACCGGCAGTGACTTGCGGCCCTCGCGGACGTCCCGGCGCAGCCGCCACCAGGCGGTCGTCAGCGCGCCGTTGCGCAGGCACAGGGCGTCGGCGAGCAGGCCCCCGGCGGCGCAGTCGGCGGTGATCTCGGCGGCGAAGATGCCCTCGGCGACGAACGCGCCGGCCCCGGCGAGCTCCAGCACCCGGGTGGAGACCCGGCCGTTGTCCGGGATCGAGTACACCGGCACCTCGGCCCGGCCGGCGGTGCACAGCGCGCGGATCGCCGCGACGGCCTGATCGCGGTGCCAGGCCAGCGGCGAGTCCCAGTCCACCGAGCCGTCGGGCAGCCGCGGCAGGCTCGGGTCGTCGCCGTCCTTGTAGAAGTCGTCGAGCTGGAGCACCGGCAGTCCGCTGCGCTCGGCGAGGGAGGACTTCCCCGATCCGGAGGGCCCGGCGAGCAGGACCACCCGGGCGCGGGCTATCGACACAGGGTTCAGCGGGGAGTCACTCACGGGACACCAGTCTGACGCATCGGTGCCCGATGCCGAAACCGTCCGGATCACACGTTCTGCGGCGTCCCCGGAGCGCCCAGCACGGCGTGCAGCAGCGGCAGGAGGCGGCTGTCGACCTGGAGGTGGACGGCGTGCGCGGCGCCGGGTGCCCGGTAGGCGGTCGCGGCCCAGTCCTGGTCGTACCAGGTGTCCGGCTCGGGGGCGTGGAAGGTGCCGCCCGCGGCCAGCTCGACCCGGGCGCGGCCGCGCGCGGTGAAGGCGGCGGACGGGGCACCGGGGGCGAGCCGCAGCCGCCCGGCGACGTACGCGCCGCGCGGCCCCGGCCCGTCGGCGCGCGCCGAGCAGGGGATCCGCGCCGGACCCCCGGCGGCCCGCCGGCGCCGGGCGCGGGCCACCTGGAGGGTGCGCCGGAACCCGTCCGCGAACAGCGCCATCAGCTCGCCGGCCAGCTCTCCCACGGACGTCGTCCCCCCCTCGCTGCGCGGTGTCGGCCCAGTCTGGCGCGGCGGCGGGGGCTGGTGGCAGCGCCGAAAGGCGGCGGTCGCGGCGACGAAAGTCGACGGACCCGCGCCAGGGGGGAGAGGCGCGGGTCCGTCCTGTGACCGTCCGGGCCCTGGGGGGGGAGAGGGCACGGGGGACGGCCAGTCTGTGGAGTTGTGTCACCGACACGCGGTCACGGAGTGTAACCGCTACGGGGACCTGGGGGTCAGATACCCATCGGGTGCCAGACCGTCTTGGTCTCCAGGAACGAGAGTAGCCGGTCCGTTCCGGGAGCATTGGTCCAGTCCTGGGCGAACGGGTCCAGCTCCGGGCGGATCACCCTCTTCAGGGTATCCGCGGCCAGCGTCTCCAGCGCGACCGCCGCGCCGGGACCGTCGGCGGCGATCGCGCCGGTGAGGTCCAGGGCGTTGACGTCCTGGTGCGAGGCCAGGGTCGGCGCGAGGTCGGCGGTCCGGCCGGACAGCAGGTTGACCACGCCGCCCGGGACGTCCGAGGTGGCCAGCACCTCGCCCAGCGACAGCGCGGGCAGCGGCGCGTCGGCCGCGGCCGCCACCACGACGGTGTTGCCGGTCGCGACGGCCGGGGCGATCACCGACACCAGGCCGAGCAGCGAGTGCCCGTACCCGGCCTGCGGGGCCACGATCCCGACCACACCGGTCGGCTCCGGGGTGGAGAGGTTGAAGTACGGGCCGGCGACCGGGTTGGCGCCGCCCGCGATCTGGGCCACCTTGTCGGTCCAGCCGGCGTACCAGACCCAGCGGTCGATCGCCGCGTCCACCAGGGCGGCGGCCTTCTTCGGGCCGATGCCCTCGGAGAGCGCCACCTCGGCGGCGAACTGCTCGCGCCGGCCCTGCAGCATCTCGGCGACCCGGTACAGCACCTGGCCGCGGTTGTACGCGGTGGTGCCGGCCCAGCCCTTGACCGCCGCGCGGGCGGCCACGACCGCGTCGCGGGCGTCCTTGCGGGTCCCGAGCGGGGCGTTGGCCAGCCACTCGCCCTTCGCGTCCGTCACCTCGTACACCCGCCCGCTCTCGGAGCGCGGGAACTTCCCGCCGACGTACAGCTTGTAGGTCTTGAGGACATCAAGACGGCTCACGACATCAGACATCGAGGTAGGCCTCCAGACCGTGCCGGCCACCCTCGCGGCCGTAGCCCGACTCCTTGTAGCCGCCGAACGGCGAGGTCGGGTCGAACTTGTTGAAGGTGTTGGCCCAGACCACGCCGGCCTTGAGCTTGTTCGCCATCCAGAGGATGCGCGAGCCCTTCTCCGTCCAGATGCCGGCGGAGAGCCCGTAGGGGGTGTTGTTGGCCTTCTCGACCGCCTCGGCGGGGGTGCGGAAGGTCAGCACCGACAGCACCGGGCCGAAGATCTCCTCCTGGGCGATCCGGTGGGCCTGGCCGACGCCGGTGAAGACGGTCGGCCGGAACCAGAAGCCGGTGCCCGGCAGCTCGCAGGCGGGCGACCAGCGCTCGGCGCCCTCGGCCTCGCCGGCCTCGGCCAGCGCGGTGATCCGGGCCAGCTGCTCGGCGGAGTTGATCGCGCCGATGTCGGTGTTCTTGTCCAGCGGGTCGCCGACCCGCAGGGTGCCCATCCGGCGCTTCAGGGCGTCCAGCAGCTCGTCCTGGACGGACTCCTGGACCAGCAGGCGCGAACCCGCGCAGCAGACGTGGCCCTGGTTGAAGAAGATGCCGTTGACGATGCCCTCGACGGCCTGGTCGAGCGGCGCGTCGTCGAAGACGATGTTCGCGGCCTTGCCGCCCAGCTCCAGCGACAGCTTCTTGCGGGTGCCGGCCACCTGCTTGGCGATCGCCCGGCCGACGGGGGTGGAGCCGGTGAAGGCGACCTTGTTGACGTCCGGGTGCGCGGTGAGCGCGGCACCGGTGCGGCCGTCGCCGGTGACGATGTTGACGACGCCCTTCGGCAGACCGGCCTGACGGCAGATCTCGGCGAAGCGCAGCGCGGTCAGCGGGGTGGTCTCGGCCGGCTTCAGCACGACCGTGTTGCCGGTGGCCAGCGCCGGGGCGATCTTCCAGGCCAGCATCAGCAGCGGGAAGTTCCACGGGATGACCTGGCCGGCCACGCCCAGCGGCTTCGGGTTCGGGCCGAAGCCGGCGTGGTCCAGCTTGTCGGCCCAGCCCGCGTAGTAGAAGAAGTGCGCGGCGACGAGCGGCAGGTCGACGTCGCGGGTCTCGCGGATCGGCTTGCCGTTGTCGATCGACTCCAGCACCGCCAGCTCGCGGCTGCGCTCCTGGATGATCCGGGCGATCCGGAACAGGTACTTGGCCCGCTCGCTGCCGGGCAGCGCCGACCAGTCGGCGAAGGCCTTGCGGGCGGCGGCGACCGCGCGGTCGACGTCCTCCTCGGTGCCCCGGGCGAACTCGGCGAGCACCTGCTCGGTGGCCGGGTTGACCGTCTTCAGCGCCTCGCTGCCCGAGGAGTCGACGAACTCGCCGCCGATGAAGTGGCCGTAGGAGCCGGCGATGTCGCCGGCCGCGGCGGGCGACTCGGGCGCCGGGGCGTACGTGAAGAGGCCGCCGGCCGGCTTCTGGGCCGCGGGCTCCTCGGTGTTCTTCTTCTTGGCCATGGTGATCAGTCCACCGTCACGTAGTCGGGGCCGGAGTACCGTCCGGTGGTCAGCTTCTGACGCTGCATCAGCAGGTCGTTGAGCAGGCTGGAGGCGCCGAAGCGGAACCAGTGCGGGCTCAGCCAGTCGTCGCCGAGGGTCTCGTTGACCATCACCAGGTACTTCATGGCGTCCTTGGTGGTGCGGATCCCGCCGGCGGGCTTCACGCCGACCTGGACGCCGGTGGCCGCGCGGAAGTCGCGGACCGCCTCCAGCATCAGCAGGGTGACCGGCGGGGTCGCGTTGACGGCGACCTTGCCGGTGGAGGTCTTGATGAAGTCGGCGCCGGCCAGCATCGCCAGCCAGGAGACCCGGCGCACGTTGTCGTACGTCTGCAGCTCGCCGGTCTCGAAGATCACCTTGAGGTGGGCGTGGCTGCCGTCGGGGCGGCGGCAGGCCTCCTTGACCGCGACGATCTCGTTGAAGACGTCCAGGTAGCGGCCGGAGAGGAAGGCGCCCCGGTCGATGACCATGTCGATCTCGTCGGCGCCGGCCGCGACCGCGTCGGCGGTGTCGGCGAGCTTGACCGGCAGCGCGGCGCGGCCGGCCGGGAAGGCGGTGGCGACGGAGGCGACCTGGATGTCGGTGCCCTGCAGCGCGGCCTTCGCGGTGGCGACCATGTCCGGGTAGACGCAGATCGCGGCGACGCGCGGGGTGGTCGGGTCGGTCGGATCGGGGGTCCTGCCCTTGGTGCACAGCGCGCGCACCTTGCCGACCGTGTCCGCGCCCTCCAGCGTGGTCAGGTCGATCATCGAGATGGCCAGGTCGATGGCGTACGCCTTGGCCGTGGTCTTGACCGAGCGGGTGCCGAGCATGGCGGCACGCGCCTCCAGGCCGACCTGGTCGACACCGGGCAGGCCGTGCAGGAAGCGGCGGAGCGAGGCCTCGGACGCCGCGACGTCCGCGAGACCGCTGCCCGCGACGCCGGGGGCGTTGGCTGCAAGAGTGGACATAGTCACCACACCAGCATATCTACGCGCGTAGTCCACCGCTAGGCCCGGCACGCATCGATGCCGGACCGAGACCTGGCGGTGTGATCGCCGCCCCTGTGGATCCCGGGGGCCATGGGGCAGAATCGTCGGCATGACCGATTCCGACGGCCGGCCCCACCACGGCCCGGCCGGCTCCGATGGGGAGCCCGTGTACGCCGACCGCGTGTACCGCTCCGTTCCCGGCATCATCTCCGGGGTGCTGTTGCTGGCCGTCGCGGCCTGGCTGATCGGCGACGCGGCGCTGAACGGCACCGGCAAGACGCCGTGGGTGTCGCTGGCCGCCGTCCCGGTCTTCGCGTTCCCCGTGATCGCCTACACCCTGCGGCCCGCCGTGCGGGCCAACGACCGGCGGCTGGTGGTGCGCAACCCGCTGCGGACCATCACCGCCCCCTGGGCCGCCGTCGACGCGCTGCGCGCCGGGTACTCGGTGGAACTGCTCACCGAGGGCAGGAAGTACCAGGTGTGGGCGGTGCCGGTGTCGCTGCGCCAGCGCAAGCGCGCGGCCCGCGCCCAGGACCGTGGCGGCCGGCCGCAGCACGCCTCCCGGCTCGGCATGGTCTTCGGCCAGGGCGGCGGCACCCCCTCGGGCCCCGGGGTGCAGGGTTCGTCGGACCCCACCAGGGCCTGGTCCGACCAGGTGGTGAACGTCCTCCAGGAGATGGCCGAGCGCAACGCCTCGCGCCCCGACGCCGCCGGCCCGGTCGAGGTGCGCTGGTGCTGGTGGATCATCGCCCCGACCCTGGCCGGGCTGGCGGCGCTGATCACGGTGATCGCGGTCTGAGCGGCCGGACACGACGGAAAAGGGAAGGGCCCGCCGGACGGCGGGCCCTTCCTGCTGTGCCGGGGCCGGTCAGGCGGTGATGCCGGCGGCCGCGGCGAGGTCCTGCTTGACCGCCGCGAGGAGCCCGGCGGCGCGGGTGCGGGCGTCGGCGAGGTCGGCGGCGGTGGCGACCGGGAGGACGACCTCCAGGTAGCACTTGAGCTTGGGCTCGGTGCCGGAGGGGCGGACCACGATGCGCGCCGAGCGGACGGCGTCGCCGGCCAGGTAGTAGCGCAGGCCGTCGGTGGGCGGCAGACCGGCCGAGCCGGCGGTGAGGTCGTCGGCGCGGGTCACGGTGAGGCCGGCCAGCGTGGTGGGCGGCTGCTCGCGCAGGGTCCGCATGGCGTCCGCGATCAGCGACAGGTCCTCGACCCGCACGGAGAGCTGGTCGGTGGCGTGCAGGCCGTGCTCCAGCGCGAGGTCGTCGAGCAGGTCGGACAGGGTGCGGCCGGAGCGCTTGAGGGTGGCGGCGAGCTCGGCCACCAGCAGGGCGGCGGTGATGCCGTCCTTGTCGCGCACGCCCTGCGGGTCGACGCAGTAGCCGAGCGCCTCCTCGTAGCCGTAGCGCAGGCCCTCGGCGCGGGCGATCCACTTGAAGCCGGTCAGGGTCTCCGCGTAGCCGAGCCCGGCGGCCTCGGCGATCCGGCCGAGCAGGGTGGAGGAGACGATGGTGGTGGCGAAGGTGCCGGCGGCCTTCTTGGCGACCAGCGCGGCGCCGAGCAGCGCGCCGACCTCGTCGCCGCGCAGCATCCGCCAGCCGGCCGCGCCCAGCCCGCCGCCGGCGGTGTCGCCGTCGACGGGGACGGCCACCGCGCAGCGGTCGGCGTCCGGGTCGTTGGCGATGACGACGTCGGGGCCGGCCGAGGAGGCGGTGCGGAAGGCGAGGTCCATCGCCCCCGGCTCCTCCGGGTTGGGGAAGGCCACGGTCGGGAAGTCCGGGTCCGGCTCGGCCTGCTCGGCGACCACGGTGGGCGCGGGGAAGCCGGCCCGGTCCAGGGCGGCGAGGAAGGTGTCGCGGCCGACGCCGTGCATCGGGGTGTAGACGACGGCGAGGTCGCGGGGGCTGTGCGGGTCGACGATGGAGGCGGCGCGGTCCAGGTAGGCCTCGACCACCGACTCGTCCACGGTCTCCCAGCCGCTCTCGGCGAGCGGGACGTCGTGCAGCGAGCCGATCGCGTCGATCCCGGCGGCGATGCCCGCGTCGGCCGGCGGCACGATCTGCGAGCCGTCGCCCAGGTAGACCTTGTAGCCGTTGTCCTGCGGCGGGTTGTGGCTGGCGGTGACGGTCACCCCGGCGGCCGCGCCGAGGTGGCGGACGGCGAAGGCGAGCACCGGGGTGGGCAGCGGGCGCGGGAACAGCGCGGCGCGCAGGCCGGCGCCGACCACCACGGCGGCGGTGTCGCGGGCGAAGTCGTAGGACTTGTGGCGGGCGTCGTAGCCGATGACGACGAGGTCGCCGAGGCCCTGCTCCTTGACGTAGGAGACCAGGCCGGCGGCGGCCCGGATCACCACGGCGCGGTTCATCCGCATCGGCCCGGCGCCGAGTTCGCCGCGCAGGCCCGCGGTGCCGAACTGGAGGCGGCCGGCGAAGCGCTCGGCCAGCTCGGCCCAGGCGAGCTTGGCCGTCGACTCCGCCTCGGGGTCCTCGGCGGCGGCGAGCAGCGCGGCGAGTTCCTCGCGGGTCTGCGGGTCCGGGTCCTCGGCGAGCCAGGTGCGGGCCCGGGCGAGGAGGTCGGTGGTGGTTGCCTGCGTCATGGCTGCAGCTCCATCGGGAAGGTGCGTCGGTGGTCGGCCGGGGAGGGTGCCCCGGCCCCGGCCCGGTGGGACGGGCCCGGGGAGACGGGCGGGAGGTGGGGACGGGCGGGAGGGCGGGCGGGCCGGGACAGGACGAAACGTACGGCCCGGCGGCGGTGCGGCTCGGCGTCCGGCCGGGCGGGGCGTGTCGGGCGGGGTGCGCCGGGCGGGGCGCGCCGGGCCGGCGGACGCGGACGGGGCCCGCGGGGGCGGGGGGTAGGCGCGGAGACCAACCCCCCCGGGCCCGCGCCCAAAACCACCACCCCCCCCCCCCCCCCCAAAAAAACGGGATGTGGGGGTGAATAAGCGCCCCCCCCCGCGCCCCGAAACACCAGGCCCCCGCCCC
>NZ_JBHYUU010000197.1:0-14076 GCF_042749955.1 Kitasatospora sp. NPDC059462
GGTCTCCTCCCACAGCTGGAACACACCACCAGCGAGCGGAGCACCCGTCACCGCGTCGGTCTTCCGAAGCTCAGCATCGAGTAGGGGCCGGGGATCGGACCGTCCGCCTCGACGTCCACCGACACGTACACCGTCGGCGTGATCTTGCGCGCCGCCCCGCTCCTCGTCGCCATGCGCCAAGTCTGGTGCCCCGGACGCCGCCCCGGCCACCGGGTTTCGCCGGGAGGGCCCGCGCCCGGTCGAACCGGACGGTGGCCCCCTCAGCTCCGCCGCCGGGTCCCGCTCGGGGGTCCGGACCCGATCCGGGCGCGGACGAGGCCGACCGGGCCCCGGAACCAGCCCAGCTTCTCCACCCACCAGGTCAGGCCGGCCGCCCGGTACGGGGCGACGACCAGCGCGTCGTCCTCCCGCCGGACCCCGGACGTCCGGCCCTCCATCACGACGTCGAACGGCCCGTTCCGGGCGCCCTGGT
The DNA here is from genome assembly GCF_042749955.1 of Kitasatospora sp. NPDC059462. Lineage (NCBI taxonomy): Bacteria > Bacillati > Actinomycetota > Actinomycetes > Kitasatosporales > Streptomycetaceae > Kitasatospora > Kitasatospora sp. NPDC059462. The sequence continues at coordinate 473 of NZ_JBHYUU010000197.1, forward strand.
GGGCGCGGACGTAGGAGACCACGGCCTCCAGGTCGGCGGGAGGCATCATCTGGGTGTGCCCCACCCCCGCCCGGGTGGGGAAGACGCCGTCCCAGCGCGCGGCCCGCCGCATGGGGCGCCGCGAGGGCCAGGTGCCCGCGATCCACACCGGGATGCGAGGACGTTGCGGGCTCACCGGCTGGAAGGCGAGGTCCGTGACCGTGAACCAGCGGCCGTGGAAGGTGAACGGCCGCCCCGCCCACAGCCCGTCGAGGACGTGGAGGGCCTCGTCCAGCTTCTCCGCACGCACCCGCGGGTCCGGATCGTGGCCCAGCGCCCGGAACTCCGCGGCGGAGGACCCCAGACCGGCGCCGAAGACCAGCCGTCCACCGCTGAGGAGGTCCAACGCGACGGTCGCGCGGGCGACTTCGGCGGGGCGCTTGAGGGCGAGCACGCTCACCATGACGCCGAGCCGCAGGCGCTCCGTGTCGGCGGCGATCGCGGCGAGCGTGGTCCACGAGTCGGTGACGTGCTCGTCCGGGTGTTCCGCGACCTGGCCGTCCCAGAGGAAGAAGCCGTCCCAGCCGGACCGTTCGGCCAGCACCGCCAGTTCGCGGAGCAGGCGGGGATCCGCGTACTCGCGCCTGTTGGGCAGTCCGACGGCGTAGCGCAGCGGCTGCGGTGGCGTGGCGTCCATCGGTCCTCGCCCTCCCGGTCCTCCCGGCCTTCCCGGTCGCTTCTCGATCGCTTCCCGGTCGCCTTCCTGATCGGACACGACGGCCGCCGACGCGACCGGTTCCCGCCTCGATGATGTCGGCCGCGCGACGGCCGGGGCAACCGGAGCGGCCTCGCTCCGGTCGATCGCAGCAGGTCAACGGCCCTTCCGCAGGCCGGGGGCCGGGCGCGGTGCTAGCGTCTACTGGGAGCCGGAATCGCCGGCGGCGGTTCCGGTGCCCTCCCCGCGGCGTCCCCTCCGGCGGGACGGCACGCCACCCGGTCCCCGGCCGCCGCGGGTCGTGACGGGGCGCAGAACGCCTCCGATGCCGGCGGGGCCCGGCCCGCGCCGCCCGCACCTCCCCCGCACCTCCCCGACCCATCCCCTTCGGACGGCACGGCACCGGAGGGTTCGAAGGGAGCAGCATGTCCGAGAACAGCGCGGCCCCGGCGCCCGGCGACGAAGTCCTGGTGATCGGCGGCGGGTTCACCGGCCTGGCCGCCGCCCACGAGCTCGCCCGGGCCGGGGTGGCCTGCCGGGTGCTGGAGCGTGAGCCGTACGTCGGCGGCCTGGCAGGGTCGTTCGAGGCCGGGGGAGCCCGGCTCGAACGCTTCTACCACCACTGGTTCTCCTCCGATCTGGAGGTCCGGGGGCTGTGCGCGGAACTCGGCTGCTCCCACCTCCTCCAGCCGCACCGGACCCGGACCGGCGTCTACTACGCGAACTCGGTGTACCGGTTGTCGAGCCCGTGGGACGTGCTGCGCTTCGCGCCCCTCCCGCTGCCCGACCGGGTCCGGCTGGGCTGGTCCGCGGTGCGTGCCCACCGGGTGAAGCACTGGCGGGACCTGGAGGGCCTCACGGCCCGCGAATGGCTGCTGGACCTGAGCGGACCGCGGGTCTACGAGACGGTCTGGCGACCGCTGCTGGAAGGCAAGTTCGGCCAGTACGCGACCGAGGTGGGCGCCACCTGGATGTGGACCAAGCTCCACCTGCGCGGCGGCAGCCGGTCCCACAGCGGCCGCGAGGTCCTCTACTACCTGCGGGGTGGCTGCGCCGCCCTGCTGGACGCCTGGGTCGCGCGCCTCTCCGAGCTGGGCGTGCGGATCTGCACGAGCACGCCGGTGCGGCAGGTCCTGACCGACGACCGCGGGGTGTGCGGGGTCCGCACCGGGAGCGGCGTCCTGCCCGCACGGCGGGTCCTGGCCACCACGGCACCGGATCTGCTCGCCGGCCTCCTCGCCCCCGCCGCCACCGGACCGCCGCCCCATCCGGACGTTCCCGCCGTCCGCCGGCGCCTGTCCGCCATCCCCTACCTCGCCAACCTGTGCCTGGTGCTGCAGAACGACCGGTCCCTCTCGGACACCTACTGGCTCAACGTCACCGACCCGTCGTTCCCCTACGTCGGCGTGATCGAGCACACCAACCTGGAGGCCTGTGACGCCTACGCCGGGAGTCACCTGGTCTACCTGTCCGCCTACCTTCCGACCAGCGCCGAGCTGTACCGGATGGACGACGACGCGGTGTTCCGCGCGAGCCTTCCGCATCTGAGCCGGATGTTCCCGCAGTTCCACCGCGACTGGGTCCGGCACTACTACGTCTGGCGGGCCGACCACGCCCAGCCGGTCGTCACCCCGCACTACTCCGAGCGCATCCCGGCGATGGAGACCGACGTGCCGGGGCTCTACCTGGCCGGCATGGCCCAGGTCTACCCCCAGGACCGGGGCACCAACTACGCCGTGCGGCAGGGGCGGCACGTCGGCCGCCTGATCGCCGACCGGATGCGCACCGCCCCCGGTCCACGACCTCCCGGCGCCGGGCCCGGCGCCGGTCCGCAGTCCGGCCCCGAGGAGGGGACGCCATGAACTCCCTGATCAGCGCCGAGGATTGCGAGCGGATGCCGGTCGCGCGGGTGCACGAGCTCTACCGCCGTCATGTCAGCCGGGGCCAGGTGACGCTGCTCTCCGCCTTCGGGTTCGGCCGCGACGTCGTGGACAGCGCCTCGGGCTGCTGGATCACCCTGCGCGACGGGCGGCGGGTGCTGGACTTCACCGGCGGGATCGGCGTGCTGAACCACGGCCACAACCACCCCCGCATCCTGGCCGCCCGCCGACGCTTCCAGGAACTCCGGCGGATGGAGGTGCACAAGAACTACCTCTCGCCGTACGTCGCCGCACTCGGGCACAACCTCGCCCAGCTGCTGCCCGCCGACCTGGACGTCAGCTACTTCCCCAACTCGGGCGCGGAGGCCGTCGAGGGCGCCCTCAAGATGGCGTACAAGTACCACCGCGGCCATCGCGGCACCGTTCTGCACACCGACATTGCCTTCCACGGCAAGCTGCTCGGCGCCGGAAGCCTGACCGCCTCGCCGGAGGTGCACTTCACCTTCCCGCGGATCCCCGGCACGGACGCCTTCGCCTTCGACGACCTCCCCTCGCTCGAACTGGCCCTGGAGCGGCACACCACGCCCGAGGGCGGGAGCGACGTCTACGCGCTGGTCCTGGAACCCTTCAGCGCTTCCAGTCTCCGCGCGTGCTCGGAGGAGTTCCTGCGCGAGGCGCGCCGGCTGTGCACCGAGCGCGACATCGTCCTGATCTTCGACGAGGTCTACACCTCCTGGGGCAGGACCGGTTCGCTCTTCCACTTCATGCGCCACCCCGGCCTGGTCCCGGACGTCGTGACCACCTCCAAGTCCTTCGGCGGCGGCAAGGCGTCCATCTCCGGCTACGTGGCCAGGGAGCCCGTCTTCCGCAGGGCCTACGACGCGCTCCCCGACGCCACCCTGCACAGCACCACCTACTACGGGTTCGGGGAGGAGACGGTCACCGCGCTGGAGGCCGTGGCGATCGCGGTCGAGGACGACTACCCGGCCAGGGCGCGCCGCCTCGGCGAGCGGCTGCGCCGCGGCCTCACCGCCCTCGCCGCCGGCCACCCGCGCCTGATCGCCGAGGTGCGCGGCGCCGGCGCCCTCCAGGGCGTCGTGCTGCGCCACGGTCCGGCCGCCCTGGACCACGCGCTGCGCCTGCTGCCGTCCTCCTTCGCGCGCGACCCGCAGGCCGGGGCCAAGCTGGCCACCGCGGCCGTGGTCGCCGCCCTCTACCGCGACCACGGCGTGCTCACCTACTACGGCTCCAACCACGACCTCCCCCTGATCGCCGCACCTCCCCTGGTGGCCGAGGACTCCGACCTCGACCTCTTCCTGGCGTCCCTGGACGCGGTGCTGGCCAGGGGGATGCCCCGTCTGCTGGCGGGCCTGGCCAGGGAGAAGGTCACCGCATGAGCTCCCCGGCCCGCATGAGCTCCCCGGCGCCCCGCCCCGCACCGCCCGCCGAAGGCTTCCGCACCGCGCGGGAGCACCGCCGCCTGCGGGCCTGGGAGCGGCGGGTGCGCTCCGCCGGGCTCCCGCCGCTCTGGGCGGACCGCTGCACGGCGCTGTCCGAGCCGTCCCGCCAGGCCGCGGCGGTCCGGCACACCGCCGCCACCCTGGCCGCCCTCCCGGGGCCGTACCGCTCGGTGTTCGCCCTGCTGATGCGGGTGCTGCCGGTCGCCGTCCTCCTCGTGGACCCGACGGGCCCGCTGCGGGGCACCCCGGACCGGGCCCGCCGGCAACGGGTCGCCGACCGGCTGTCCGCGGTGCCCGGCTGCGCCGAACTGCTCAGGGTGAGCCTCGTGCTGGCCCTGCACGGCGCACTGGACGGGCCCTCCACCACGCCGCGGCAGGAGCTCCGGTGAGCGGGACCGTCCGCACCGTCCGCTGCGACGCCCTGGTGATCGGCTCGGGGGCCGGAGGCAGCGCGGCGGCCCTGGAGCTCGCCGGCGCGGGCCGGGAGGTCCGCGTCCTGGAGGAGGGCCCGCTCGTGCCGCAGGCGCGGATCACCCGGGCGTCCCCGGCGGAGAACCTGCGGCTGCTGTACCGCCAGGGCGGTCTGGTGCCCATCCACGGCGCACCCACCATCCCCTTCGGGGAGGGGTGTTGCGTCGGGGGAACCACCGTGGTCAACGGAGGGCTGTTCTGGCGTCCCCCCGAACACCTGCTGGAGTGCTGGGCGTCCGCCGGCGTCGACGGCTTCCGGACCCGTCACCTCGCCCCCCACCTGGCCGAGGCGGAGCGGCGCCTCGGGGTCGCCGACCAGCCGCCGGGGCGGGGGAACCGCGACTCGGTGCTGCTCGCCCAGGCGGCCGACCGGCTCGGCTGGCGCTGGGCACCGGCCCGCCGGGCGGTCCGGGGCTGCCGGCACGCCAACCGGTGCGTCACCGGCTGCCCCACCGGGGCCAAACAGAGCATGCTGGTGAGCTACCTGCCCGCCGCCGAACGGCTCGCGGCGGTCGTCGAGCCCGACACCCGGGTCGTCCGGCTCGAACACGACGGCACCCGGGTCACGGCCGTGCACGCCCTGCGTGACGGCCGACGGCTGCGCTACCTGCCGCGGACGGTGTTCCTGGCCGCGGGTCCGATCGGCAGCGCGCTGCTGCTGCGGCGCAGCGCCATCGGCGGGCGCGGCCCGGGCCGGGCCATCGCGTTCCACGTCAACTTCCGCACGGTGGCGCGGTTCGCCGAGTCCGTCCGGGCCACCGAGGGCACCATCTTCACCGCGCAGTTGCAGGAGTTCGCCGACCGGGGCGTGCGGGTGATGCCCGCGAACCTCACGGCGGGGTCGCTCGCGGCGGCGCTGGCCGCCCACCCCGCCGGGACCGTCGACCGGGTGCTGGCCCAGCTGGACCGGATCGCGGTCTACACGACCCAGGTGAGCGTCCGGGGCACCGCACGGCTGCTGGCCGTCCCCGGCCTCGGGGCGGTCCTGCGGCACCGCCTGACCGGGAGCGACCGGGACCTCCTGCGCTGCGCCTTCCGGCACACCGCCGAACTCCTCCTGGAGGCCGGTGCGGTCGAACTGCTGCCGCCCGCACCCGCCGGGCTGACCACCGCCGCGCAGACGGCCGACTTCGCGCGGCACGGCCGGCCCGAGAGCTGGGACCTGATCTCCGTCCACGCCATGGCGTCCTGCCCGATGGGCCCACCCGCCCTGGGCGGAGTGTGCGACGCCCAGGGCCGCCCGCACGGCTTCACGAACCTGCGGCTGTGCGACGCGAGCGTGCTGCCGGGCGCCACCGGTGTCAGCCCGCAGGAGACCATCATGGGCTTCTCCCACCTGATGACGGCCCGCTACCTGGAGCGGCCCGCCGGCCGCCAGCCCGAGCCCGCCTGAGCGGCCTCGCCCGGACGGCACGACCGACGCCGGCCGCCGCCTCCGCGGGCCGGCGCCGTGCCGGCCCGCGGAAGCGGGAGGACTCCGGCCCGCGTGCCCGCGGGTCGGAGCTGCCTCCTACAGGTCGTAGTAGAGCTCGAACTCGTGCGGGTGGGGGCGCAGGGCGATCGGGGCGATCTCCTGGGTGCGCTTGAAGTCGATCCAGGTCTCGATGAGGTCCGGGGTGAAGACGTTGCCGGCGAGCAGGTACTCGTGGTCGGCTTCGAGGGCCTCCAGGACGGCCGGGAGGGAGGACGGGACCTGGGGGACGTTGGCGTGGTCCTCGGGGGCCAGTTCGTAGAGGTCCTTGTCGACCGGCTCCAGCGGTTCGATCTTGTTCTTGATGCCGTCCAGGCCCGCCATCAGCATGGCGGCGAAGGCCAGGTACGGGTTGGAGGAGGGGTCGGGGGCGCGGAACTCGATGCGCTTGGCCTTGGCGTTGGACCCGGTGATGGGGATGCGGATCGCGGCGGAGCGGTTGCGCTGGGAGTAGACCAGGTTGACCGGGGCCTCGAAGCCGGGGACCAGGCGGTGGTAGGAGTTCACCGAGGGGTTGGTGAAGGCGAGCAGCGACGGGGCGTGCTTGAGCAGGCCGCCGATGTAGTAGCGGGCCGTGTCGGAGAGGCCCGCGTAGCCCTGCTCGTCGTAGAAGAGCGGCGAGCCCTCGGTCCACAGCGACTGGTGGACGTGCATGCCCGAGCCGTTGTCGCCGAAGATCGGCTTCGGCATGAAGGTGGCCGTCTTGCCGTTCCGCCAGGCGACGTTCTTGATGATGTACTTGAACAGCATCAGGTCGTCGGCGGCGTGCAGCAGGGTGTTGAACCGGTAGTTGATCTCCGCCTGGCCGGCCGTGCCGACCTCGTGGTGCTGGCGCTCGACCTCCAGGCCGGCCCGGGCCAGCTCCAGGGACATCTCGGCGCGCAGGTCGGCGAAGTGGTCGACCGGCGGGACGGGGAAGTAGCCGCCCTTGTACTTGACCTTGTAGCCGCGGACGTCGCCCTCGGTGGAGCCGCTGTTCCAGGCGCCGGCCTCGGAGTCGATGTGGTAGTACGAGGCGTTGGCGCTGGTGTCGAACCGGACCGAGTCGAAGACGTAGAACTCGGCCTCGGGGCCGAAGAACGCGGTGTCCGCGATGCCGGAGGAGGCGAGGTAGGCCTCGGCCTTCTTGGCGACGTTGCGCGGGTCGCGGCTGTAGGCCTCGCCGGTCACCGGGTCCTGGATGAAGAAGTTGATATTGAGGTGCTTCTCCTGGCGGAACGGGTCGAGCCGGGCGGTGGCGAGGTCCGGGACGAGGGCCATGTCGGACTCGTGGATGGCCTGGAAGCCGCGGATCGACGAGCCGTCGAACATCAGGATCTCGGACGGGTCGAACGTCGCCGCGGGTACGGAGAAGTGCTGCAAGACGCCCGGCAGGTCGCAGAAGCGGACGTCGACGAACTTCACGTCGTTGTCCTGGATGAACTGCTTCACTTCGGCGGCGTTGTTGAACATCCATCCTCCTCGGTGTTGCGAATGGGGCTCACCCTAGGAACGGGCCGTTTCCGTCCGGTGACCCACTCGTTTCCTGAATGTTAACCGCCACCGCCGGGCGGGTGGCAAAGCCGTACGGGGCTGGACAAAACGCCCTGCCGGGCCAGGTGGGGTCCCCGGAATGGTCTAGACCAGCGGGGGGAGGGGTGGAAAGCCGGCGAGGGCCGATTCACTCTTCGGTGGCGGGCCCGGCGGGGGAGGCGGTGGCCGTCCCCGGCGTTCGCCCGGTTAGTGTGGATTCGTGGACACCAGAGAAGCGTTGGGATCGTGGATCGACGGCCCGAAGGCGGCCGCCGAGAAGATGGGTGCCGACTTCGGGTACCGCGGTGAGCGCCTCGGACTGCCCAAGGAGGGCCCCGGTTCGATCGCCGGCCCCGGCCGCCGGATGGGCGCGCTGTTCGTCGACGGCTGGCTGGTCGCCCTGGTCGCCTACGGGCTGATCGGCAAGGGCTCGGCGTCCTCGGCGAACATGTGGACCACCCCGCTGTTCTTCGCCGTCACCGTGCTGCTGCTCGCCACCACCGGGACGACCGTCGGCAAGCGGCTGTTCGGGCTGCGGGTCGTCCGCCTGGACGGCAGCCGGGCGACCATCCCGCAGGTGATGCTGCGCACCCTGCTGCTCTGCCTGCTGGTGCCGGCGCTGGTCTGGGACCGGGACACCCGGGGGCTGCACGACAAGGCGGTCGGCACGGTCGAGGTCCGGATCTGAGCGGCGCACGCCGAGCCGGAGAACGTCGAACGGCCCCGCCGCGGAGCTTCCGCGGCGGGGCCGTTCTCGTGCTGTCGACGGGGAGGGTCAGCGGACCTGGCCGCCCTTGGGCATCCGGGCGCCCTTGGGCATCGGGCCCTTGGGGATGGGCGCCTTGGAGAGCAGGTCGCCCAGCGCGCGCAGGCGGTCGTTGGTCTCGGTGACCTGGGCGGGCGTGATGGCGCGCGGCAGACGCATCAGGTGGATCTGCAGCTTCTTGAGCGGGACCTCGCCCTCGCCGTTGCCCACCACGATGTCGTGCACCGGCACGTCGCCGACGACCCGGGCCATCTTCTTCTTCTCCGACGCGAGCAGCTGGCGGACCCGGTTCGGGTTGCCCTCACCGATCAGCGCGATGCCGGCCCGGCCCACGGCGCGGTAGACCGCGTCCTGGCTGCGGGTGACGGCCACCGGGGTGGAGTTCGCGCTCCAGCCGCGCCGGATGTTGTTCAGCACCGCCGCGACGGCGCCCGGCTGCCCCTCCATCTGCCCGAACGCGGCGCGCTCGGCCCGGCGCCCGAAGACGATCGCCATGGCCAGGAAGGCCACGATGAAGCCCAGGATGCCCAGGTAGACGGGGTGCTCGATCGCGAAGCCGATGGCGAGGAACACGCCGAAGGTCAGCAGGCCGACGCCGGCGATGATCAGGCCGATCTTGGTGTCGACCTTCTTGGTCATGGTGTACGCCAGGCGGATCTGCTTCAGCCGCCCGGGGTTCTCGGATGTTTCCCTCGCCATAACGCTCATGGTACGTGGCGTGGGTACGGGATATCCAAGCCCGGGTGCCCGTTCGCCCCGAACCGTGACCCGTGTGCCCCTACGGAAGGGGCTGCCGGCGCCCCGGCCGGCCCGCCGGCCTGCCCGTCGACGGCCCGGCCGCGGGGCCGTTCGCGGGGCCGTTCGCCGCCCCCGACGCCAGCGCGTCGTGCCGGCGGTCGGCCGCGTGCCGGCGGTCCTCGCACACCGCCGCCCAGGCGTTGTGCCGGGCCCGTCGCTGTCCGCCGGACAGCAGGACGCTCTCGGCGAACCGCAGCGCGACCCCCACCGACCGGATCCGCATCTCCATGCCGAACAGCTCCCCTCGCGGCCGCGGCCGTGGCTGAGAAGAATCGAACAATCGCGACGAGTCCATCATCACCACCCCGTGTTACCAGCCCGTGACCTGGCAGTCAAAGCGGAGTGAACGCGGAAGGGCGGAGCCGAGGCTCCGCCCTTCCGATGGCTCGAATGCGCCGGACGCGTTCAACGCGCCCGGACGCGCTCAGGTGCGCGCACCCGCGTCCGCCCGGCCCGTGCTCAGACCGAGGCCTGCGCGCGGCGCTCCAGCGCCTGCCGGTACAGCCGCCCGGCGCGGTACGACGAGCGGACCAGCGGACCGGACATCACGCCGGCGAAGCCGAGCTCCTCGGCCTCCTCCTGCAGCTCGACGAACTCCTGCGGCTTGACCCACCGCTCCACCGGGTGGTGGCGCAGCGAGGGGCGCAGGTACTGGGTGATGGTGATCAGCTCGCAGCCGGCGCCGACCAGGTCGGCCAGCGCCTGGCTGACCTCCTCGCGGGTCTCGCCCATGCCCAGGATCAGGTTGGACTTGGTGACCAGCCCGGCGGCGCGCGCCTGGGTGATGACGTCCAGCGAGCGCTCGTAGCGGAAGGCGGGGCGGATCCGCTTGAAGATCCGCGGCACCGTCTCGACGTTGTGCGCCAGCACCTCGGGGCGGGACGAGAAGACCTCGGCCAGCTGCTCCGGCACCGCGTTGAAGTCCGGGATCAGCAGCTCGACGCCGGTGCGGCCGCCCTCGCGGCCGGCGGTCATCGCGTGCACCTGGCGCACGGTCTCGGCGTACAGCCAGGCGCCGCCGTCCGGCAGGTCGTCACGGGCGACACCGGTGATGGTGGCGTAGTTCAGGTCCATGGTGACGATGGACTCGGCGACGCGGCGCGGCTCGTCCCGGTCGAACTCGGCGGGCTTGCCGGTGTCGATCTGGCAGAAGTCGCAGCGGCGGGTGCACTGGTCACCGCCGATGAGGAAGGTCGCCTCGCGGTCCTCCCAGCACTCGAAGATGTTGGGGCAGCCGGCCTCCTGGCAGACCGTGTGCAGCCCCTCCTTCTTCACCAGCGACTGGAGGGCGTTGTACTCCGGGCCCATCTTCGCGCGGGTCTTGATCCACTCGGGCTTCCGCTCGATGGGGGTCTCGCTGTTGCGGACCTCCAGGCGGAGAAGCTTCCTGCCGTCGGGTGCGACAGCGGACACGTGCGACTCCTAGAACTAGACGGGGTACCCCCAGGGTACGCCTGTGCTTGTACGGCCTTCGCCGGGGCTGCGGCCCCGCAATCGCAGGGCAACAGGGCTACCGGCGGGTAGATTCCCGGGATCCGTCCGGGGGGCGGGCCTCAGCGGCCGGGGGCCGGCTCCGGGAGCTCGGCGAACACCTCGGCCAGGTGCTTCTCGACCAGCGGCAGCGCCTCGGAGACGGGGAAGCCCCGGCCCAGCTCGCCGGCCAGCGAGGCGACCCCGGCGTCCCGGATGCCGCAGGGCACGATCCTGTCGAACCAGGTCATGTCCGGGTCGCAGTTCAGCGCGAAGCCGTGCATGGTCACCCCGCGCGCGACCCGGACGCCGATCGCGGCCAGCTTGCGGTCGTCGCCGCGCTGCCCGGCGTTGGAGGGCGCGTACTCGGGCCCGGCCAGCCGCGGGTCGATGCCCAGCGGCAGGCCCATCCGCAGGGTGAGCCTGCCGATGTCGACCACCTGCTCCGGGTCCACCACCGCGTCCGGGATGGCACGGCCCAGCACCCAGACCCCGCTGCGGCCCTCGACCCGGGTGGTCTCCACGCCGAACGCCCCGGCGGCCCGGATCAGCGCCTCCTCCAGCCGCCGCACGTACGCGATCACGTCGATCGGGTCCGGCAGCTTGACGATCGGGTAGCCGACCAGCTGGCCGGGGCCGTGCCAGGTGATCTCGCCGCCCCGGTTCACCTCGACCACGGGGGTGCCGTCCAGGGGCAGGTCGGCGGGGTTGGTGCGCTTGCCCATGGTGTACACGGGCTGGTGCTCCAGCAGCAGCACCGTGTCCGGGATCTCGTCCGCGACCCGCAGGGCGTGCAGCCGCTGCTGCTCCTCCCAGGCCTCCTGGTACGGGACGGCGCCCTCACCGATGCCCATGCGTATGAACCGCACGTTCTCGCTCACCGCTGCTCCTTGCCAGGCGTTCGAGACCAACCTCGCCACTGTACGCCCGAGGCGTCACGGACCGGACAGCAGCTGGAGCCGCAGCGCCAGCTGGAGCTCCAGGGAGCGCTCCGGGCCGTTCCAGTCCCGGCCGAGCAGCACCTCGACCCGGTCCAGCCGCTGCACCACGGTGTTCACGTGGACGTGGAGCTCGTCCTTGGCCCGGGTCAGGCTGCCGCCGCAGTCGAAGTACGCGCGCAGGGTGCGGACCAGCTCGGTGCCGCGCCGGGCGTCGTACTCCAGCAGCGGGCCCAGCGTCCCGCGGACGAAGCCCGCCACGTCGTGGCCGTCGCCGAGCAGCACCCCCAGGAAGCCCAGCGCCCGTGCCGAGGCGCCCTCGCCGGACCGGCCGAGCACCCGCAGCGCCCGGACGCAGCGCAGCCCCTCGGCGTACGCGGCGGCCAGCGCGACCGGTCCGGCGGCGGGACGGCCGGCGCCCACCGTGACCGGGAACCCGGCCAGCCGGGCCAGCCGCTCGGCGGCCCGTCCGGCCGCCCGCTGGGCGCCGTCCCCGGCGTCGTCCGCGCCCCCGTCCTCCGCGCCGTCCCCGTCCGGGACCAGCAGCACCACCGCCTCACCGTGCTCCGCACTGATGCCCCGCGAGCCGAACAGGTACCGCCCGGCGGCGCCCGCCAGCCGGGCGCGGGCGCCGGCGTCCCGGGCGTCGCCCGGTTCCGCGACCAGCACCAGGTGCGGGCGGCCGAGGTCCACGCCCAGCCGGCGGCCGCGCGCGGTCAGCCCGGCCGGGTCCCGGTCGGGGGCGGTGAGCAGGTCGGCCAGCAGCTCGCCGCGCACCCGGTTCTCGGTCTCGGCGACCGAGCGCCGCAGCAGCAGGAGCAGCGCGGTCACCACACCGGCCCGCTCGAACAGCCGGCGGTCGGCGTCGTCGAGGTCCGGGCGGCCGCGCAGCACCAGGGTGCCCAGCTGCTCCTGCCCGGCCAGCACCGCGCAGACCCAGGCCCCGCCGTGGCGCACCGCACGCCCCTCGGCCCGGGACGCGGCCGCCGCCTCGGCCAGCCCGGTGCCCGGCGCGCCGGCCCGTCCGGCGAGCGGTTCGCCCTCGGTGTCCAGAACGGCTATCCCGCCGCCGAGCAGGGCGGCCACCGCCGCGGCGACGTCCGGCACCTCGGCCCCGCGCAGCACCAGGTCGGTGAGCCGGTCGTGGCCCTGTTCGGCGCGCTGGACGGCGGCGGAGTGGGCGCGGATCAGCTCGTTGGCGCTGTTCAGCTCGGTGAGCGCGGCCCGGGTGTCGGCGAGCGACCTGGCGGTGTCCAGCGCGATCGCGGCATGCGCGGCCAGGGAGCAGAGCAGCGCGACCTCGTCGGGGGAGAAGGCGCGCGGCGAGCGGTCGGCGGCGAACAGCACGCCGATCACCCGGCCGCCGAGCAGCAGCGGTACGCCGATGATCGCCACCAGGCCCTCGTCGAGCACGCCCGCGTCGATGGTGCCGGTGTGGTGGAAGCGCTCGTCGGCGCGGTAGTCGGGGGTGGCGTACGGGCGGGCGGTCTGCGCGACCAGGCCGCCGAGGCCGTCGCCGAGGCTGAGCCGCAGGGTCTGGAAGAGCACCGAGACCGAGCCGTCGGTGACCCGCATGTAGGTGTCGCCGGCGCCCTCGTCCGGGAGGGTCAGATAGGCGGTGTCGGTGCCGAGCAGCATCCGGGCCCGGCGGACGATCGCCTGCAGCACGGCGTCGAGGTCCCGGGAGGCGGCGAGGTCGCCGGCGGTGTCGAACAGCGCCGTCAGTTCGGCCTCCCGTCGCCGGTGCTGGCGCATCGTGCGGTGGACCCGCAGCGCCTGCCAGGTGGCGTCGTCGATCTCGCTCAGCACGGCGGCCGGCGCGCCCTGCCGGCGGGCGTCGGCGAGCACGTCGGCGAAGTCCTCGGTGGCGGCACCGGAGGCGAGCAGGTCCAGCAGGCGGCGGAGCGCGGGCGCCGAGCTGGTGTGGAGGTCGTTCATGGTGCGGCCGCCCATCGACAGTGGGTGTACGTGCTCCGGGGAGGGAAGCGAGATCGTAGCTGCTCGGCCCGGTCGGTCGTCGGCGGCCGGCGCGCACGCGGTGGTGCGCCCCGGCGGCCGTCGCCCCGTCAGGCGGTGGCCGCCGGACCGGCCCCCCGTGGCGGGGCGTGCGCCGCCCGGCCCCCCGGCGCGCCCCGCCCCGCGGC
>NZ_JBHYUU010000198.1:0-14055 GCF_042749955.1 Kitasatospora sp. NPDC059462
CCCCGGGGCGCCCCGCCCCTCCCCGCGGCGGGCGCGCGGCGCCCCCCCCCCGGCCCCCCCCCCGGGCCCCGGCCCTCGCCTGGCGGGCGCGGCCCCGGCGGCGGAGCCGGTGGGCGGAACAGCGAGCAGGGGGGCGCCCGCCCCTCCGGCCGTCCCGGTCCGGGCTACTGGCCGACGCGGCCGTCGACGCACTCGCGCAGCAGGTCGGCGTGGCCGCAGTGGCGGGCGTACTCGTCGATCATGTGCACCATCACCTCGCGGACGGCGAGCTTCTCCCGGCCCAGGCGCACGCCGAGGTCCTCGGAGTGCCGGGCGAGGGTGGCGTCCAGGGCGGCCTGTTCGCGCTCCAGGTCGGCGAAGGCGGCGTCCACCACGGCCCGGTCGGCGACGGCCCCGTCGAAGTCGGAGTCCCGCGGGCCGTAGAGCTTGGGCAGCGGCTCGTCGTCGGTGATCCAGTTGTTCCAGTCGCGCTCCACCTCGGCGAGGTGGCGGACCAGGCCGAGCAGCGACATCGTCGACGGCGGCACCGAGCGGCGCGCCAGCTGCTCCGCGTCCAGGCCGTCGCACTTCAGGCGCAGGGTGAGGCGGTAGTTGGTGACCGCCTCCCGCAGTGTCGCCAGTTCACCGTCCGGGGCCGGGCCTTCGTTGTCGCGCGGGTCGTCGTCCGGGTCCATCCACATGTCGGGGTAGACGGTCGCCGTGGTCCAGCGTGCGGGTTGTTCGCTCATTCTCGCCATGATCGTCGCCGACCGGCCCGACCGCCACCGGGTTTCACGCGGGGGCGGCGCCGGTGTCGCCGAAGAGGTCGAAGGACCAGACGAACACCTCCCGCGGCCCCGCCTGCGACACTCCCCCGGCGCTGCGGTAGACCGAGCGGGCCACCGGGTTGTCCGCCTCCGTGACCACCCACATGCCGGAGCAGCCGAGGTCGCGCGCCAGGTCGGCGAGGGCCGAGGTCAGCGCCGGGCCGATGCCGCGCCCGCTGAAGCGCGCGTCGACGCCCAGCTCGTGGAGGAACATCCCGGTGCCCCGGTCCGGGCGGGTGGTCTCGACCCCGGTGACCATCGCGGCCGGCGCGTCGTCGACGTAGGCGACCAGCAGGTGGTGGCGCTCGTCCGCGAGGAAGCGCGCGGTGGCCTCGGGAAGCGGCGGGGACTCGAAGAGGTGCCCGGCGGCCTGGACGTCCTCGGCGCGGGTGACGCGGCGGATCTCCATGGGGTGATGCTGACAGAATCCCGGCGCGGGAGACAGCGGGCCTCGGGCCAAGTCGGCCGGGGCGCAACGAAATCCGGGTGCTTCCGGCCGTGCGGGCCGATAGGGTCCGCGCGTGGACGAACGGGACTACGGAAACGAACGGGAGCGCCGGGACGTGCGGGACCACGAGGAGGAGCGGCTGGCCGGCGGGAACGCCACCGCGGGCGTCGTGCGGATCGGGGACACGGTGCGCCGGCCCGCCGGACCGTGGACGCCCGCCGTGCACGCACTGCTGACGCACCTTCACGAGGCGGGCTTCCGGGCCGCGCCGCGGCCGCTGGGCATCGACGACCAGGGGCGGGAGGTGCTGGACTTCGTGCCGGGGCGGGTGGTCTGGCCGGACCGGTTCGCCCTGCTGGACCCGGTGGCCCGGCTGGCCCGGGTGGCCCGGCTGATCCGGGAGTTCCACGACGCCGTGGCGGGGTTCACACCGCCGGCCGACGCCCGGTGGCAGGTGCTGATGCGGGACGACTCCGCGGCGGCCGGCGAGATCATCGCCCACCAGGACCTGGCGCCGTGGAACCTGGTGGCCGACGAGGACACCGACCGGTGGGCGTTCATCGACTGGGACACCGCCGCACCCGGCTCCCGGCTCTGGGACCTCGCCTACGCCGCGCACGGCTTCCTCCCGCTGGCCGCGGATCCGGCCTTCCGGCGTGCCGACGCCGCCGGGCGGCTGCGCGCGTTCGTCGACGCCTACGGGCTCGACGAGGACGAACGGCGGCGGCTGGTGCCGATGCTGGGGCGGCGCACCCGGGCCATGCACGACTTCCTGCGCGAGCAGGCGGGCCTCGGCGTCCAGCCGTGGACGCGGCTGTGGCAGGAGGGGCACGGCGACACCTGGCTGGCGAACACCGGATACATCGAGGAGCGCGAGGAGCGGTGGCTGCGGGCCCTGCTCGACGGCTGAGGGGAGGGTCCTACGCCTCCGGGCCGTCGTGCGGCTGCGGGAGCGTCGGCGGGAGCGCGGCGACCGCCTCGGTGGTGCGGCAGAGTGCCTCGACGGCCCCGCGCAGCGCCCGCCAGGCGGCCAGGCCGAGCAGCACCCCGGCGGGCGCCGAGGGCCACCACCAGGCGCCGAGCACGGTGAACGCGACGGCCCACACCAGGGCCTCGCAGGCAGCGTCGTAGGCGTCGCGCGCGGCGCCCAGGGCCTCGCGGGCCGGATCGGGGGCGCCCAGGAACAGGCCGGTCCAGGCCTCGGCGACGTCCGTGCCCGTCGTCTCCAGGACGCGCCGCTCGGTGGCCCGCAGCCGGTCGCCGCACCAGGTGGGCCCGGCCGGTTCGGCGGGGGCGGACCGGGCGCGCAGCGCGTCCAGGCGGGCGGCGCGCGTCTCCCGGCCGGCGGCGCGGGCCCGTACGGCCTCCCGGGCGATCTCGTCGGACGGTGACCAGCGGCGCCGCCGCCACGCGGTCAGCCGCCGGCCGAGCGGTGACAGCCACCAGGGCCACGCGCCGGAGGCCAGCGCGCCGATCACGCCCGCCGCGAACGGCACGGCGAGGGCGGCCGCCACCGCGGCGGCGGCGAGCAGCACCAGCACCGCGGCGCCGTTCGAGCCGGGCCCCTCGCCCGGGCGCAGCGCCCCGGCGATGCCCGCGCGGGCGCGGCCGAGGTCGGACCAGTGCGCCCGGCCGAGCTGTCCGCCGCCGACCACGGCCACCACGACGAACAGCGCGGCCGGGAGCAGCCGGCGCAGGAACCAGCCGTCCGGCAGGCGTTTCTGGAGTTCGAGGAGCAGGCCCACCGGCGGCTCAGTCCACCGGGCGGAGCGGGCCGCCGGTCAGCGCGCAGAGCGGATCGGGGCCCTCCGCGGGCTCCTTCTCCGGCAGGTCGACGCGGGCGCAGCGGCCGGTGGGGCAGATCCGGCCGACCGAGCGGGCGGGCGGGCCGGCGGGCCACGCGCCGACGCCCAGGGTGGCGCGCAGGCCGATGCCGCCGGGGACCCCGGCCGCCTCCACCGCCTCGTGCAGGGCCCGCAGGGCGTCGCGCCAGGCCGGTTCGGCCGGTGCGGTGTCGCGGACGACGGCGAACGGGGCGTCCCAGGCGGGGCCGAGGAGGTCGCGCAACTCCCCGGCGTTGCGGCACAGGTACTCGACGGCGTCCGCGAGGACCCGCTCCGCCTTGGCGTCGTTTCCCACCCGTGCTCCGTTCGTCCGCAGGAAGTACCTTCGTATCCCTGCGGAATGACGATACGTCACGATACGGTGGCACGGTGGGCGAGGTCCGGGATCGGGTGGCGGCACGGTTGTCGGCGGCTCAGAGCACCTCGGGCGGGGCCGCGTTGCGGCTTCCGGAGGCCGCGCAGGACGCGCTGGCGCTGCTGCGGGAGGTGACGGCCGACCCGGCGGGCGAGGTCGACCTCGCGGCGGTCAACCTGGTCTTCTGGACGTTCTGCCTGCGGCACACCGGCCCCGCCGATCCGGACGCGGGCCGCAACACCGCCGTCATGAGCTTCACCTTCGGTTTCCTGTACCCCCGCGCACCCGCGTCGGCGGTGTTCCCCGAGCCGTTCAAGGCCGGCTTCGACGCCGCCGATCCGCTGCACGACGCACGGTTCGCGCTCCTGGTGGCCGACACCCACGGCGAGTTCGCGCTCGCGCCGGACACCGCCGAGGACGTCCGGCGGGCCGCGCTGGACCGCGCGCTCGCCTGGTCCGGCCTGGCGCGGAGCCTGCTGCCGCCGGAGCACGCGTCGGACCCCGTGGCGCAGTTGCAGGCCTTCCGCTTCGAGGCGGCCCGCTTCGAGCTGGCCGCCGATCCCGACGCGCTGGCCCGCGCCGCCGGGCACGGGCGGGTGGTGTGCGAGGCGCTGATCGCCGAGGCGCGGGGCGGCCTGCTGCCCCCGGAGGGCGCCGAGTTGCTGACCGCGGCCCTCGGTGCCGTGGCGGACGCGGCCAGGCTGCTCGGCGTACCGGCGGTCGACGAGGCCGAGCGGCTGATCGCGGCGGCGCCGCCCGGGACGCTCCCGCCCGCCACCGTGCAGGCGCTGCGCGACGTCCGGGAGCTCCGTGCCCGGGCGACGGCCTGGCCGGGGCAGTTCGACCTGCTGATGGGGATCGCCCTCGCCAACGGCGGGGTGGCCGACGACGACCACGGCCGGGTCGCCTGCGCGGTCCGGCGGCTGCGCGCGGCCCTCGCCGCCACCCCGGCCGGGAATCCGCAACGCGGTGCCGTCGCCGGTGTCCTGGCCGAGGCCCTGGAGACGCTCGCCCGGGTGTTCGGCGACGAGGGGGCGGCACGCGAGGCCGCCGAACTGCGGGCCCGGGAGCCGGGGGCGCAGGACGGGGCGGAGGCCGGGGACCTGGCGCCCGAGGAGGCGCTCGCCTTCGTGCGGGACGCCTACGAGCGCTCGGACGGACCGCCGGTCATCGCGATGGAGGTGCTCTCCATCGCGGCGTCGCCCGACGACGGGCCGGTCACCGACGAGCGGATCGAACGGTTCCGCGCCGCACTCGCCCCGGTGGCCCCGGACCACCCGCGCCGCTACGCCTACGACGCCGTGCTCGCCTCCCTGCTCGGTCTGCGGGCCGGACAGCTGCGCCCGTCCGACCCCGCACGGGCGGCGCGGCTGGACGCCGAGGCCCGGGCGCTGGGCCGGCAGGCGGCGGCCGCGGCTCCGCCCGGCACCCCGCTGACCACCGCGCTGGGCTCCGGCCACTACGAACTCGCCCTGCCGTACGCCGCCGCCATGGCCGTCCTCGCCCGGCCGGACGGCGGTTTCGACGATCCGGAGCTGGCCGCCTCGGCCGCCATGCTGTCCCGCCTCACCGACCTCGCCGGGCGGACCGACCGCAGTCCCGGCGACCCCGGCACCCTCGCCGAGAACGTCGCGGTGCTGCGGGACCTCCTGGCCGGTCTCCCCGAGGGCGACTCCCCGGACCGCGCGCGGCTGTCCGCGGCCCTGGGCACCGCCCTGTACGCCCACGGCGCGGCCTCGCGCGACCTGACGTCGGCCGACGAGATCGTGACGCTCCTGCGCTACGCCCGGGCGCACTCCCCCGAGCGCGACCCCGCGGCCGACGACGCCCTGGCCTGGACGCTGACGCTGATCTCGGCCCTGCGGTTCGACCCGGAGGCCGCCCGCGAGGCGGCGGCGGTACGGGCCGAGGCGGCCGCGAGGCGCGCCGGGACCGTCGGCACCGGTGGCGACGGGGGCGACGGGGGCGGACCCTCGGACATCGAGTCGGCGTCCTCGACGGCCGTCATGGAACTCCACGGTGCGCTGCAGAACTACCTCCTGGGCCACGAGCCGGCCCAGCTCGAACGGGCCCGGCAGGCGGCCCTGCGGCTCCAGGAGCTCGCCGCCCGGGCGGGCGACGACCCGGCCGCCGCGCGGCTCGGGCTGGACCGGGCGGGCGACAACTACCTGAACCTGCTCGACGCGGTGGGTCCCGGTGGCGGCCCGAAGAGCTCCATCACCGACGATCAGGTGGAGCGGTGCCGCGAGACGTTCGAGGCCTGCCCGCCCGGCCACCCCCACCGGCTGAACGCCGCGCTGACCTACACCAGGGTGCTCGTCCAACGGGCCCTGATCGTCCGCCGGCAGGACCCGGCAGGGCTGCCGCCGCTGCTGGACGAGGCCCGTCGGATCGTCGACGTCATCGCCCCGGAGGCTCCCGGGGCCCTCGTCGAGGGGTTGCGCGCGTTCGTCACCATGGCCGGGGCGAGCTCCGAGGAACTCCCGCGGCTCCTGGACGCCGCGGCCGAGCGCGACCCCCTGGCCCTCTTCTCCGCGGAGGGCTTCTCCGCCGTCCTCGGCGACTTCCTCGGCCCTTCGGCCGGGACCGGCGAGGCGCCCTTCCCGAGCATCCCCACGCTGCCCGCCTGGATGCGGGCCCACAACGCGATCGGTGCGGCGGCCGGTGCGGTGCGGCGCCCGCCGGAACAGGGCGGCGGGATCGACGCGGCCCTCGACCACATCGAGACCGCCGTCGAGCTGCTGCCCCAGGTCACCGACCGGGGCAGCGACCAGCAGTCGGCGGAACACGCGCTGGTCTCCTTCGACGGGGACCTGCGGGGCATCACCGACCTGGTGCTGATGGCGATCACCCTCGGAAAGGCGCCCCGGCGGTTCGTGGAACTCGTCGTGGATCCGGGCCACGTGCCCGGGCGGTGGAGCGGCGCGGGGCAGCGGAACATGCTGGTGGAGACCGGACTCGGCGTCATCGACGGACCCGAGGTCGACCGGGCGGTCGAGCTGCTGGAGCGCGGGCGCGGGCTGCTGCTGGCCCGGCGGATCGAGGCGCGGGTCGACGTGAGCGAGCTGCGGGCCGCCCACCCGGAAGCGGCCGAGGCGTTCGAGTGGATCACCGACGAGATCGCCGGGCCGCACCCGGAGGTCCTGCCCGAGCGGGCCAGGCTCGACGCGCTGCACGCCTCGCGGGCGCTGGACGACCTCATCGGGCGGATCCGCCGGCTGCCCGGCTTCGAGGGATTCCTGCGACCGCTCACCGCCGAGCGGCTGCGCCACCTGGCCGGGGACGGCCCGGTGGTGCTGCTCCAGCAGGGGCCCCAGCACTGCCACGCCGTCGTCGTCACCGGGGAGCGGATCACGGCGCTGCTGCTCGCCCCGGAGACGCCGGAAGTGACGGAGCACGCCCGGCAGTTGCGCGAGGCCGTCGACGCGATCAACGCCCGGGGCCGGGCCCGGCCCTCGCCCGCGGTGCTGGTGCGTGCCTCGGCGACCGTGCGGCGCTGCCTGTCCTGGACGTGGCACGAGGTCGTCCGGCCCGTGCTCGACCACCTCGGGACCGCCGGGGCGGTGCCCGAGGGCGGGGCGTGGCCGAGGATCTGGTGGGTGCCGACCGGGGTGTTCAACGCCCTTCCGCTGCACGCCGCCCAGTGCGCTCCGGCGTCGGCGGACTGCGGGAGCGGCGGCCGGGGCTGCGGGGCCGCGCTGGACGCGGTCGTGTCGTCCTACGTGCCCGGCTTCCAGACCCTGGCGTACGCGCGCGCCCGCGCCGGGGCCCGCGCCGGTGCCGGGGACGCCGGGTACGCGAACGCGCTGCTGGTCGCCGTCCCCGAGGACGAACTGCCCGGCGTCGCGGCGGCGGCCCGCTACGCGGCCGGGCTGCTCGGCGCGCCCGCGCCGCTGGTCGGCGCGGCGGCCACCCGCGCCGCCGTGCTCGGCGCACTCGGCGGGACCAGGTGGGCGCACTTCGGCTGCCACGCGGCCGCCGACCCCGACGAGCCGTCCGGCGCCCGGCTCCACCTGCCGAGCGGCGAACAGCTCTCCGTCCTGGAGATCTGCCGCGCCCGGCCCGACGCCGCCCGGCTGGCCTTCCTCACGGCCTGCGGCACGGCGCGCAGTTCGGAGCGGCTCAGCGACGAGGCGATCCACATCACCGGCGCCTTCCTGCTCGCCGGGTTCCCCCAGGTCGTCGGCACGCTGTGGGAGATCGACGGCGAACACGCGGAGCAGGTCACCCGCGACTTCTACCGGCGCGTCACCGCCGGGGACGGCGACCCCTCGGCGAGCGCGCTCGCCCTGCACCACACCGTCCGGGAGCTGCGGCGCCGCCTGCCGGAGCGGCCGCAGCTGTGGGCGGCGTACGTGCACGCGGGGGCGTGAGCGGGGCGGTCGGGGCTGCGGGGGACTACTCCCCCGGCACGCCGGGCAGGCCGGGGGTGAAGCCGTCGAGGGCGTGGGCGCACGGACAGGTGCGGGTGGCCGGCAGGGCCTCCAGCGCCGCGAACAGGACGGTCCGCAGCCGGTCGACGTTGCGGGCGAACGCCTCCAGGACCTCGGCGTGGGTGACGCCCGCACCGCTCTCCACGCCCGCGTCCAGATCGGTGACCAGGTTCAGCGAGGTGTAGCAGAGCGCGAGTTCACGGGCCAGCACGGCCTCCGGGTGGCCCGTCATGCCGACCGTCGACCAGCCGTTGGCGGTGAACCAGCGCGACTCGGCCCGGGTGGAGAACCGCGGCCCCTCGATCACCACCAGCGTGCCGCCGTCCACCGGCTCCCAGCCGGCCCCGCGCGCCGCCTCCAGCACCGCAGCCCGCCCCGCCGGACAGTACGGGTCCGCCATCGGTGCGTGCACCACGCCCGGCACCGAACCGTCCGGCAGCGGCACGCCGTCGTAGAAGGTCTGCGCCCGGGCGGCGGTGCGGTCCACGAACTGGTCGGGCACGAGCAGCGTCCCCGGCCCGTACTCCGGCCGCAACCCGCCCACCGCGCACGGCCCCAGCACCTGGCGCACCCCGAGCGAGTGCAGCGCCCAGAGGTTCGCCCGGTAGTCGATCCGGTGCGGCGCGATCCCGTGCTCCCGGCCGTGCCGGGGCAGGAACGCCACCCGCCGGCCGCCCACCTCCCCGACGAACAGCGAGTCGCTGGGCGGCCCGTACGGAGTCCCGACCGCCACCTCGGCCACGTCGTCGAGCAGCGCGTACAGCCCCGACCCGCCGATCACCCCGAGCTCCGCCCGCTGCTCCGCCATGCCGCACGCCTCCCGTCGCAGAAACCTGGTGCCCTTCAGCGTACGACCCGGGTCAGTCCAGAAGGGTGGTCAGCCGCTCCAGGAGCCAGGCGGCGAGGGCGCGGGCGGTGCCGGCGGTGGCGGCCTTGGCGAGTTCGGTGGGGAGGTGGGGGTGATCGGGGCCGGGGCCGGGGACAGGGGTGGGGGCGGTGGGCGGGGTGGGGCGCTTCCTGCGGGGCATCGGGGCCTCCCTGGTGGTGGGTGCGTGGGTGTCCTGGCCGGTCGGCCGGACGTCACGGTCCCGGTCGGGAGGGGTGGTCGAGGGCGATCGCGGACGGATCCGGAGGATCGCGGAGCGGGGAGCCCGGCGCCGCCGCCCGGCACTACGCTGGGAGGCCGGTCGGCGGAGGATCGCGGACCGGGTGCGACGGGCGAGGGGCGGGGCGTGGCCGTAGGGGCGAGCCGGGAGGCGCAGCAGGCACTGCGGGAGTTCGGGCAGCGGCTCGACCAGTTGCGCAGGGACGCGGGTGATCCCGACGGACCGCGCCTGATCGAGGCCGACACCGGCGGGCGGCTCACGAAGACGGTCATCAGCGAACTGCAGAAGGGGCGGGCCGGTGTCCACCGGCTGCACCCCTGGGAGGTCGTGTCGGCGTTCGTCTCGGCGTGCCGGGTGTACGACGAGCGGAACACCAGGGTCCTGAGCGCCGCGCGGACGGAACTCGCCCACTGGAAGGGCGAGTACACGGCGCTGGTGAACGTGGTCGAGCGCCTGGACCGGGCGACGGAGGAGCGGCGGCCGGAGCCGGCGCCCGGGCTGCCGGTGATCGCGCCGCCGCCCGCCGTCCCGGCCGGGTTCACCGGGCGGGAGGCGGACCTCCGCGGGCTGCTCGACCTGCTCGGGCAGGACGCCGGGACCGCCGTCGTGGTCGCCTCGGTGCGCGGCATGGGCGGCATCGGCAAGACGACGCTCGCCCTGGCGACCGCCCACGCCGCGCTGGCCGCCGGCGCCTTCGCCGGGGCCGTCTTCCTGGACCTGCGCGGCTACGACGACACGCCGCTGGACGCCGGGCAGGTGCTGGACGGGGTGCTGCGGCAGCTGGGCGTGGACCCGGATCTGATCCCGCCGGACCACGACCAGCGCGCCGCCGTCTACCGCGCCCAGCTCGCCCTGCGGGCGGGGCACGGGGAAGGGGTGCTGGTGGTCGCCGACAACGCCTCGCGGGTGGAGCAGTTCGAGCGGCTGGTGCCCGGGGACGGGCCGCACCGGCTGCTGGTCACCTCCCGGGACGACCTGTCCGCAGTCGGTGCGTGTCTGGTCGACCTGGACGTGCTGCCGGCGGGCCGGGCCGTCGAGCTGCTGGACGTCACGGTGCGGACGACGCTCCCCAAGGACACCCGGCTCGCCGACGATCCCCAGGGCGCCGGGCGGGTCGCCGAACTCTGCGGGTACCTGCCGCTGGCGCTGCGGATCGCCGCCGCGCAACTGGTGGCCGACCGTGGCCTGAGGCCGGGGCAGCTGGCCGAGGAACTGGCCGACCCGAAGGAGCGGCTGGACCTGCTGGACGACGGCACGCGGACGGTCCGGGCGGTCCTGGAACGGTCGGTGCGGCGGCTGACGCCCCCGCAGGAGGAGTTGTTCCGGCTGCTGTCGCTCAATCCGGGCCCGGATTTTGCCACGGAGACCGCCGTGGCGCTGTCCGGTGTCGGCAACGTCCGGGCCCGGCTCGCCGAACTACAGAGGGCCAGCCTGCTCCGGCAGGACCCGGAGACCTACCGGTGGAGCATGCACGACCTGGTTCGGGCACACGCGGCCGAGCTGGCGGGGCGGCACGAGTCCGGAACTTCCGCAGCGCTGACGCGGCTTCTCATCTTCTACGGAAACACCGCGAGAGACGCAAGCGTCCACCTGACCCCCTCCCTCCAGGGGGACCACGCCCGGTTCGGCAGCCGTACCGGGGCCCTGCGATGGCTGGATGCCGAATATCCCAACCTCATCGCCGCCATTCACGCCGCGCACGCCGTCCGCTGGCACTGGATCCCCATCACGATGTCCGCCGCCCTCCTCGACTACCAGACGCTCCGCCGCTTCCACGAGGACCAGTACACCGTGTGCAGTGTCGCGCGCGACGCGGCCGAAGCCACCGGCGTCGACAGGGAGGTCGCGGGGGCGTGGATCAACCTCGGGATCGTGCTCAGCTCGCTTCGGCGCCTAGCCGAGGCCGAGAAGGCGTTCCGCACCGCTCTTGACACGTTCCAACGGCTCGGTGACGACGATCACGAAGCTGCGGCATTGAACAATCTCGGGTCCGTGCTGCTGGACCAGGAGAAGTACCCGGAGGCGGAGGACGTCTACCGCACCGCACTGGCCATTCACCGTCGTATCGGCAGCCAGTTCGGCGAAGCCGTGAGCTGGAACAGCCTCGGCAGCGTGCTCGTGGCCCTTGAGCGGTACGAGGAGGGCGAGGCGGCATACAGGACCGCTCTGCCGGAATTCCAACGGCTCGGCGACCGCTTCCGTGAGGCCATGGTCCTGAGCAACATGAGTTTGGCGCTTCGCGGGCGCGGCGGGCTCACGGCGGCGATCGAAGCCGGCGAGCGGGCGGCGGCGATCTTGGCGGAGTTGGAGGACGACCACCAGCACGGGATGGCGCTGGGCACGTTGGCGACGATCCTGGAGGAAGCCGGGCACGACGCCGCCGAGGTGCGGGAGGCGGCGGCGGAGGCCTACCGGCGTGCCGGGGACGAAGAGGAAGCGCGGAAGGTGCTGGAGGCTGGAAGGTGAACGTGGGACCGCTGGTGCACGTGTGCGACGGGCCGGGTGGGTTGGTGGTGTGGGGGGTCGCCGAGCCGGAGCGGTGGGAGGTGGACGTCAACGTCATGGTCGAGGCGGGTGAGGACGTCGGGGCGGTGGATCTCGACGGGCTCGCGGAGGTGCTGGCGCACCTGGACGAGGTGGTGGAGCGGGCGCGGCGGTTCGCGTGTGCCGAGCTGGGGGTGACGGAGGAGGCGGCGGCGCTGGACTCGCCCGAGGTGAACGTCTACGTCGACGGGTGGATGCTGCGGTTCGCGGAAGGGGACCTGCCGATCGGCGAGCCGTTCGGGGTGGCCGTGTGGTTCGAGGGGCTGCGGCCGGTGCGGGTGGAGGATCTGAGCGAGGCGGAGGAGATCGGTTACTGAACGGCGTCCCACTCGTGGAGGGCGGCGAGGGCGGTGGTGCGGTCGGCCGGGCCGAGGAGGTAGTCGGCGACCGGGGTGAGCAGCAGGGTGGTGCTGCCGGGGGCGGGGAGCAGCCGGGCCTCGTCCCAGGTGTGGCGGATGACGGTGCGGCGCAGCAGGGTGCCGTGGCGGGGGTTCGGGCGGGGGGCCGTGGTGGCGGCGTCGGTGCGGCGGCGGCGCTCGGGGGCGAGTTCCGGGGTGAGGGCGGTGCGGACGGCGGCGAGGGTGCCGAGCGGCAGGCGCGGGGCGGCGAGGTCGAGCAGGGCGGCGGCCTCGGGGGCCAGCCGGTAGGCGGCCAGGACGGCGGCGGTCTCGGCGGGTTCGAAGGGCTGGTGGGTGAGACAGGAGAGGTCGAGCAGGGTGAGCGGGTCGAGTTCCGCTCCGGCGGGCGTGTGCAGCTGGGCCTCGGCGAGGGCGATCAGGCACTCGACGTGGTCGTCCGCGACGAGGTAGGGGCGGACCGGCACGCCGGCGTGGTCGCCGGGGAGGGCGGCCGTGGTGAGGTCGACGCGGTACCAGGGGTCGAGCAGCGGGTCCTCGGCGGGCCAGCGGACGGTGACCGCGGTGTGGTGCGGGCGGTCGCCGAGGAGGGTGACGTCGATGGTCTCCACGGGGTGGTCGGTGACCAGGCGGACGACGGCCTGCCAGAGCGCGGCCTCCCCGGGGGCGACCAGGTCCAGGGAGGCCTGGGGCCGGAGCAGGCCGGACGGGTAGTAGCCGGCCAGCGGGATGCCGTGGATCGCCCGCACCCCGGTGGAGCGGGCGAGGTCGTGGGCGAGGCGGGCGTAGTGGTCGGCACGGGTGCGGGCGCGGCGCAGTTCGGCGCGGGCGGGCTCGCCCATCCGGACGTCCTCGCGGGCCAGGGCGGAGAGCACGAGGTGGGGCAGGTGACGGCTGCCGCGGGCGCGGTGGAGCAGTTCGGCCGGCCCGTCGGCCGGGTCGACGTCGAGCAAGTTGTACAGCAAAGCGGTGTTCACGGACGTCCGCCTCCGAAGGTATCGTCATGGCGCCCGACGCCGCCGACGGCCGAGGGCGGGGGCGATCACGACCGGTTACTGGGGGTACCCGGTCGCGGGAGGTGAAGGGGGGCGGACCGGACCGTCTCCGGATGGCCCCGCACGGTGATTGTGGCCGGGCGGGTTCAACGCGCGGTCACCACAGGCTCAACGGAGCCTCGACACCGCGCACGGCCTGGTGGTTGATTACGTCACAGAGAAGCTGACATGTGCACGAGCGGGGCGGGCACTGTCCTTGGGCAGCAGGGGGCAGGATGGGCGATCTCCGTTTTTCCGTACTGGGTCTGATGCGGGCTCACCGCGGCGCGACGGCGCTCAAGGTGGGCAGCCCGCAGCAGCAGGCGATGCTGGCCGTGCTGCTCCTGCGGCCCGGCCATTCGGCGAGCGCCACGGACCTGATCGCGGCGCTGTGGGGCGAGGAGCCGCCGAGCGCGGCGATGACCACCGTGCGGACGTACGCGTGGCGCTGGCGCAAGGTGCTCGACGCCGTGGAGCCGGCGGAGCCCGGGGAGGGCGGGGAGCCCGGGGAGAAGGCGGCGGGCAGCGTCCTGGTCTCGATGGGCGACGGCTACCGGCTGGTCCTGCCGAAGCTGGCGGTGGACGCGGCGCAGGCGGAGGCGCTGGCCGCCGAGGCGGAGCGGACCGCCCGCGCCGAGCCGCTGCGCGCCCGCGACCTGCTCAACCAGGCGCTGGAGCTGTGGCAGGGCGAGCCGCTGGCCGGGATCCCCGGGCCGTTCGCGGAGCGGCACCGCCAGCGCCTGGAGGAGCTGCGGCTGACGCTGCTGGAGGAGCGGATCGGCCTGGACCTGGCGCTGGGCCGCTACTCGCGGTGCATTCCGGAGCTGACCGCGCTGACCACCGAGCACCCGCTGCACGAGCGGGCGTACGGGCTGCTGATGCGCGCGCTGTACCAGGCCGGGCGGCAGGCGGACGCGCTGGCGGTGTTCCGGGGCGTGCGGCAACTGTTCCTGGCGGAGCTGGGGGTGGGGCCGGGGGCGGAGCTGGAGCAGTTGCACCGGCGGATTCTGGAGGGCGATCCGGGCCTGGCCGCGCCGGAGGCACCGGGCGGCGGCGCGGGCGCGGTGGCGCCGGGCCCGGCCCCGGCGGAGGGCGCGGCCGCGGAGCGCGCGGAGGCGGCGGACGGCGA
>NZ_JBHYUU010000199.1:0-13970 GCF_042749955.1 Kitasatospora sp. NPDC059462
CGGCCGCGCCGGGACCCTCGCGCCGCTCCGGGGAGCCCGTCCGGCTACGCCCGCACCACCGGCTCCTGGAGTTCCGTCACCCAGTCCGCCTGGTCCTCCGGGCAGGCCAGGTACACCTCCCGGGCGTAGCCCGTCGAGCGGTAGCCGTTCTCCTCGACGAACCGCGCCAGCGCCTGGACCGCGACCAGCGAGCCGTCCATCGAGCCGCGGTGCACCACGGTCGCCGCCTCCTCGACGGCCGGCAGGTCGACCACCGCGAAGCCGCGCTCCCCGGCCGGGCCGACCGCGGCGGAGACCGGCACCGCGACCCGGATCAGCACCGAGCCGTCCCCGTCCCCGGTGTCCTCGTACCGGGCGACGGACGGGCCGGTGTGCGCGAGGCCGGCCGCCGCCAGCCGGCCGCAGAGCTCCTCGAACAGCGGGCCGATCACCGGCCCGATGTCCTGCGGCTCGTAGCTCGCCGCGACCCCCGTCAGCTCGGCCGCCCGCACCGGCGGTACCCGCTTCACCACGACGTCCTGGGTGGACATGGTCCCCTCGCTCTCGATCGTCCGGAGCCTCGCCTCGACCCGGGCCAGCCGTTCGGCGTCCGCCGCCATCGCCGCGGCGAGCTCGGCCCGCCGCAGCCGCAGCATCCCGCGCAGCTCGGCCGTGTCCACCTCCTCGTCCAGGACGGCCCGCACCTGGTGCAGCGTGAAGCCGAGGTCCTTGAGGGCGATGACCCGGTTGAGCCGGGCCAGCTGGGCCGCCTCGTAGCAGCGGTAGCCGCTGACCGGGTCGACCCGGGCCGGCCGGAGCAGCCCGATGGCGTCGTAGTGACGCAGCATGCGGACCGACACCCGGCCGTGTTTGGCGAAGTCTCCGATGTTCAACATGGTCCCTCCAGTGCAGACCCTCACACGGTGTCACGGTCAAGCACCGGGTTGGCCACCCGTTCTCCGCCCCCCCGGGGGGACCGCTCAGTCCGTCACGTCGAACCCCCTTCGCAGGCCCAGCACCTGGAGGCTGCGCTGGCCGGGAATGCCGTTGGCGTCCTCGCCCGAGTAGCCGAGGCTGCGCTGGAAGGCGGCGTACGCCTGCACGGTGCGGGTGCCGAGCGAGCCGTCCACCCAGCGCTGCTCCAGGAACCCCTCGTCCGCCAGGGCCTGTTCGACGATCCGCACCTCGCCGCCGTAAGTCTGGTGGCCCTGCTCGGCCCCCGGGTCGGTGCGCGCCGCCGCGACCACGTGGGCGAGCGAGACCCGCTGCGGCGAGGGCAGCCGGCCCAGCAGCCGGCGCAGCGACCCCTCGCCCGGCACCCCGTCGGCGTCCGCTCCCGAGTACCCCAGACTGTGCTGGAAGTCCTGGTAGTTGAGGGTGTCGGCGTCCCGCCAGTCCTGGTCGGGACCGGACTGGTAGTGCCGGCCGAAGCCCTGCTGGACGAGCGCCCGGCCCACCTCCTCGACCTGCGGCCCGTGCGCGCCGTAGCCGTACTCCAGCCCGTTGATGGTCACCCGGTACCGGGCGGGCCCGGACCCGCCGCCCGGCGGGGGCAGCGGCGCGCCGCCGGCCACCGCGACGATGCCGGGCATCACCACCTCGCGGAACTGCCGGGCGCGGGCGTTGCCCGGGCAGGCCGTCCCGCCGTCCGACCACTCGGGGAACATCCGGTGCACGCCGAAGCCGGGCGCGTCCCACTCCTGGCAGATCTGCAGCGGGATGCCGTGCCGCCGGTGCAGCCACACCCCGAGCGCGACGAGCGCGTTGACCTGGGGGTCCGTCCAGGGATCGGTGCTCTGGTCGTCGCTGGCCGACTCCACGCTCACCGCGCCGGTGCCGTCGGCCCGGCGGTTGGCCCGCATGTTGGCGTCGGCCCGGGTCTCGGTGCCGATGAACTGCCCCACGCTGCCGTCGTAGCCGACCCCGAAGTGCGACTCCAGGTTGGTGGAGTCCCGCCAGTACTCGTACATCCGCCGCGGCGTCCACGGCGCCGCCACACTGTGGAAGATCACCTGCGTCGGCGTGATCGCCGGCTGCTCGTCCGACTCGGGTTGGAGCTCCATCTTCTCCGCACCGGGGTACCAGGCCATCCGTCTCTCCTTGCCGGGCCCAGGGCAGTTCGCCCCCTACGCCCGGGTAGACGGACCCCGCACCCCCGCACGAGGACGCCCCACCCCCAAACCCCCCGTTCAGGTGAACCCGGCCGAACGCACGAAGGCGGGTGCCGACCTCAGGTCGGCACCCGCCTTGAGCAGGTGGTTCTTCTCCTACCGGCGGAGAGCGTGGGATTCGAACCCACGGTACGGGGTCACCGCACGACAGTTTTCAAGACTGTTCCCTTAGGCCGCTCGGGCAGCTCTCCAGGCGGAGGTCAGCCTAACGGGTCCGGCGGGGTTCGGTGCACAGGGTTTCCGGGGCGGGCCGGGGTCAGTTGTCCCCGACGCGGGTGCCGAGGGTGACCTTGGTGGTGGCGGTCTGGCCGTTGCGGGTGTACTCGACGTCGACGGTCTCGCCGGGCTTGTGCGTCCAGATCTTGCTGACCAGGGCGGGACCGTTCTCGATCGGGCTGCCGCCGAGCTTGGTGATGACGTCGCCGGGCTTGAGGCCCGCCTGGTCGGCGGCGCCGCCGGGGGTGACGGCCGGCTGGCCCTGGACGTCGCGGGTCTGGATCTGCGCGCCGTCGCCCTTGTAGTCGTCGTTGCGCAGGACGTCGAGCTTGGCGTAGACCGGCTTGCCGGTCTTGATCAGGGTGTCGGCCACCCACTTGGCCTGGTTGATCGGGATCGCGAAGCCCAGGCCGATGGAGCCGGCCCGGCCGTTGCTGGAGGTGTTGGACTGGATCGCCGAGTTGATGCCGATCACGCCGCCGCCGGAGTCCAGCAGCGGACCGCCCGAGTTGCCGGGGTTGATCGAGGCGTCGGTCTGCAGCGCGTTCATGTAGGAGGCCTGCGCGCCGGTCTCGTCGCCGGAGGCGACCGGGCGGTCCTTGGCGCTGATGATGCCGGTGGTGACGGTGGACTCCAGGCCGTACGGGGCACCGATGGCGATGGTGGAGTCGCCGACGTTGACCTTGTCGGAGTCGGCCAGCGGAAGCGGCGTCAGCTTGCCCTTGGGCGGGCTGTCGAGCTTGATGACGGCCACGTCGTAGCCCTCGGCGCGGCCCAGCACGGAGGCGTTGTAGGAGGAGCCGTCGGCGAACTTGACGGTCAGTTTGCCGCCCGCGGAGGCCGGGGCGACCACGTGGTTGTTGGTGAGGATGTGGCCCTCGGTGTCGAAGACGAAGCCGGTACCGGTGCCGGACTCGCCGTTGCCCTGGGCCTTGATGGTGACGACGCTGGGCAGCGCCTTCTGGGCGATGCCGGCGACCGAGCCCGGGGCGGGCTCGTTCTTCTGGGTGTTGTTGGCCTGGACCGTGGTGGAGCTGCGGTCGTTCTTGGCGCTGACGGTGGAACCGTCGCGGTCCGCGACGGCCACGCCGACCGCGCCGCCGGCCACGCCGGCCACCAGGGCGACGGCCGCGACCAGGGCGATCAGGCCGCCGCGCTTCTTGCGCGGGCCGCCGGGGACGGGCGCGCCGGGGTACTCGCCCGGGTAACCGAGCGGCCCGCCGGGACCGCCGGGCGCACCGGGGGCGCCGGGGGTGATGTCGTGCGGGGCGCCCCAGCCGCCGAGCGGCTGGCCGGCGCCGAACGGGTGGTGGTGCTGGCCGGTCGCGCCCGGGCCCTGCGGGGCGCCCGGCGCGGCGTACGGGTCGTGCGCGACGAGCGCCGGGGGCACCGGGGTGCCCGGGGCCGGGGTGGCGTACGGGTTGCCGCCGTACGGGGCGGCGGCCGGTGCGGCCGGGGCCGGGGCCGCGGGCGCGGCGGGCGGCAGGACCGGCGGCGGGGCGTCGAGGTAACCGGCCTCGGCGGCCGGGGCCGCGGGCTCGGGGGCGTCGGCCGGCTCCGGGGCCGGGAGCTTGCCGAACGCCAGCGTGGGCGTGAACCCGCCGGAGCCCCCCTCGGCCGGCTGGGACGGCTGGTCGGCCGCGGGCGTCGTTGCGGGGGCGGGACCGGCCGCAGGCTGCTGCGCCGGACCGTCAGAAGCGGAACCCGCCACCCCCTGGCCGACGGAGGGCTGCTCCCCCTGCGGCCCGGTGGACCCAACCTCGCGCTCGGTGCTCACGGACGACCTCCATAGCTGACAGGACCAACAACCATAGTTTTTCGCACACCCGATTCGATTGCCGTAAGGACCCTTCTGAAGAACTCATAAGAATCCTTAGCCGGTCCCGACGGCCGGCGCAGCGCCGCGCACGAACCCACCGCCTTGGCGTTCTCCCCCGCGCCGACTAGCCTGTCGCTCCGAACTGACACGCGGGAGCTTGGACCCACCAGGCTGAGAGTGCGCCGGTCGACCGTACGCCACGGACCCCGTGGACGGCCGTCGAGGGGGCGCAGACCGCCGGAACCTGTCCGGGTAATGCCGGCGTAGGGAGATATCGGCCATGCCGCCTGCTTCGCCATCCTCGTCCTCCGGCGCGCCCTCGTCCCCGGGCGTCCCCCCCTCCCGGGACGCCGCGGGCACCGCCCCCGGTTCCCCGGGCGGCGCCGCCGCGTCGGCCACCGCCGTCCTGGAGCCCCCGGCCCGGGCCGAGGCGCCGCTGGTGCTGGACACCGAACCGCCCCGCACGCTGGGCTTCCGCGACCACTTCGCGCTCTGGATGAACCTCGGCGTCTCGCTGATCGGCTTCACCACCGCCGCGACCGTGCTCGGCGCCAAGGGCAGCGAGCTGTCGCTGGCCGCCGCCGTCACCGCGATCGTGACCGGCACCGTGGTCGGCACCGCGATGCTCGGCGTGGCCGCGCTGATCGGCGCGCGCACCGGCGCACCCGCCATGGCGAACCTGCGCGGCCTGTTCGGCACCCGGCTGTCCTACGTGCCGACGGTGCTCAACATCGTCCAGTGCATCGGCTGGGGCGTCTACGAGCTGCTGACGATCGCGCTCGGCGCGCAGACCGTCACCGGCACCGAGGGCTACCGCTGGGCCTTCGTCGTGCTGGCCGGCGCGCTGACCACCGCGCTGACCATCTGGCCGCTCGGCGCGATCGCGGTGCTGCGCCGCTTCGTCGCGGCCGCGGTGGCCGTCGCGATGGTGTACTTCACCGTCCAGCTCGGCCGCAACGGCGTCCCGGACCCGGGCGCGGGCAACTGGCACGGCTTCCTGCCGGCGACGGACGCGATGATCGCGGTGTCGATCTCCTTCGTGCCGCTCGCCGCCGACTACACCCGGCACTCGCGCACCCCGCGCTCGGCGTTCTGGGGCAGCTTCTCCGGCTACACGGTGGCGCAGGTCTGGTGCTACGTGCTCGGGCTGATGGCGCTGCTGCAGGCGGACGGGGACCCGGAGCGGATCTTCGACTCCTTCCTGGGCGTCTGGGCCGGCTGGCTGTTCCTGCTGGTGCTGGTGCTGCGCGAGACCGACCAGTCCTTCGCCAACGTGTACTCGACCGCGATGTCGATCCACAACCTGCTGCCGAAGGCCGACCGCCGGGTGCTGACCGGCGCGACCGGCGTGCTGATCACCGTGCTCGCGCTGCAGATCACCGAGTTCACCGACTCGTACTACGCCTTCCTGGGGCTGATCGGCTCGGTCTTCGTCCCGATGTTCGCGGTGCTGGCGGTGGACTACTTCCTCGGCGCCGGGCGGCGCGGCTGGGACCTCTCCGCCGACGCGCCGTCCCGCTGGCTGATGCTGCTGCCGTGGGCGCTGGGCTTCGCCACCTACCAGCTGATCGCGCCGACCGCGGTGGCCGGCTGGTGGACGGACCTCTGGACGTCCGTGCAGGAGGCGCTGCACTTCACGCCGCAGGAGTGGACCTCGGCCTCGCTGTTCGGCTTCCTGGTGCCGGCCCTGGCCACCTGGGCGCTCACCCCGCTCACCCGGGGCCGGGCCGCCGCCGCGCGCTGACGCCCGCCGGGCCACCGGCACGGAGGCGAAGACGGCCCCCCGGGTTGGGGCGGTCTTCGCCTCCTCGTCATGTCCGCGGCCTATCGTGTAGGGCGTGACCAGCCCCGATGTCTCGCCCACGACGACCCGCACCACGCCGCCCGTCCAGGTGATCGCCCACCGCGGTTCCTCGTTCGCCCTGCCCGAGCACACCCTCGCCGCCTACCGCCGGGCGCTCGACGAGGGGGCGGACGCCCTGGAGTGCGACGTGCGGGTGACCGCCGACGGGCACCTGGTCTGCGTGCACGACCGGCGGATCGGGCGGGTCTCGGACGGCCGGGGCACGGTCTCCGCGATGACGCTGGCGGAGCTGGAGGCGCACGACTTCGGCGCCTGGAAGACCGGCCGGCCGAGCGAGGACCCGGAGCTGCGCGGGGTGCTGCGGCTGGAGAGCCTGCTGGAACTGGTCGTGGACCGCGGGCGGCCGGTGGACCTCGCGATCGAGACCAAGCACCCGGTGCGGTTCCGCGGCCGGGTGGAGTCCGAGCTGCTGCGGATGCTGGACCGGTTCGGGATCGGCGGCGCGCACGGCGGTGCGCACGGCGGCGTGGCCGGCACCGGCGCGGAACGCGGCGGCGCGCACGGCGTCAACGCCCGGATCATGAGCTTCTCCTCCGTCGCGCTGGCCCGGGTGGCGGCGGCCGCGCCGCAGTACCCGCGGGTGTTCCTGTTCGAGCGCGGTCTGGTGCTGCGCGGGCGGCTGCGCCCGGGCGCGCCGCTGCCGGGCGGGGCGCGGATCGCCGGGCCGGGGATCGAGCTGGTGCGGGCCAGGCCGGGGCTGGTGACCAGGCTGCGCGAGCTGGGCCACCAGGTGCACGTGTGGACCGTCGACGAGCCGGCCGACGTCGAGCTCTGCCTGGAGCTCGGGGTGTCGGCGATCATCACCAACCGCCCGGCGGAGGTGCTGGCCCAGCTCGGCCGCTGACCCCGGCCGCCCCGGCGCGCGGGGCCGGGACGTGGTGAACCGTTCAACCACCGTCGGCCGTTGATCGTCTTGGTAGGGACTCAAACCTTTCGGCGACGATTTCTGCCGCAATTCATACAGTTTCACGACGGAGGGTGAGCACCGAATCACCTGTCGCGCACCGACGGTGGACGGGCCTGAAATGTCCGCGCGGGATCGCCGCGCGGTCGTTTCCGACGTATTGCCAAGGGGCATCCATCCCTCGGCATACGCTGAAGGAGGTCCGGGGGTGGCGTTGATGGTGGCGCGTGAAGTGCCGACTTCATCGACCATGGCAGTGCCGCACGGCCCAGCGAGTGTCGGGGTCGCGCGGCGCCGACTGCGTCGAGATCTGGGAGACCGCGAGATACCGGAACCGGTCATTGATGATGCCGTTCTGATCCTTTCCGAACTTTTGAGCAACGCCTGTCGTTACGCCCGGCCACTCGGGCCGATGCCCGCGCTCGGCCGGGGCGCCCGCGCCGGGTCCGTCCAGCCGCTGCTGGTCGGCGGCCCGTCGCAGACCGGCCGGACGGGCGGGCCGCCCGCCGCACCGGGCGACGGCGGCGAGGACACCGGCGGTGTCCTGGTCCGCTGGCAGATGCACGCCGACGGCGTGCTCACCCTGGAGGTCACCGACGGCGGGGCGCAGACCCGGCCGTCGCCGTCCAGCCCCTCGCTGACCTCGCACGGCGGCCGCGGGCTGAGCATCGTGGACCAGCTGGCGAGCGACTGGGGCGTGCGCGACGCCCCGGGCGAGGTGACCGTCTGGGCGGCCCTGCCGGCCCGGGCCCGGCACGCCCGGCGCACCGGCGGCGGGCACCACGACGGCGGACACCACGACGGCGGGCACCAGGGCGGTGGGCGCCACGACGGCGGGCATCCCGGCCACGGCGGTGGACACCACGGCCACGACGGCGGGCACGCCGGCGGCTGAGCGGCCGCACGGCGCGGCGCCCCGGCAGCGGGCCCGGCGGGCCCGTCCGCGCCCCGGCGCACGCCCACGCGCCCGGGGAACGTCAGTAGGCTGACGGGAGCACCACACCACCGTTCCCGGGAGAGCCGCACCATGGGCAAGAAGGCCGCCAAGAAGGCGCCGCAGCGCAGCCAGTCCACCCCCGCCGCCACGGGCGAGATCCCCGTGGTCGGGGCCCGTGAGAACTGCCCCTGCGGCTCGGGCCGCCGCTACAAGGCCTGCCACGGCCGCGAGGCCTCGCACGCCGCCCAGGAGCTGGTGCACCGCCCGTTCGAGGGCCTGCCGGGCGAGGCGGACTGGGTCGCGCTGCGCGAGCTGGTGCCCGCCGCCACCGTGCCGCTGACGCTGGCCGCCGGGGTGGCCGGGACCGCCGAGGGCGAGGTGCCGTCGGTCACCCTGGCCACCGTGCTGCCGCTGGCCTGGCCCGCGCTGCGCCGCCAGGACGGCTCGATCCTGCTCGGCCTGCAGACCCAGTCGTCCTCCGGCGACCTGAGCCGCGACCTCGCGGACGCCCTGGAGCTGGCCCTGGCCACCGCCCCGGGCACCCCGGTGCCGGCCCGCCGGACCGTGCCGGGCGGCCGCCGTCTGCAGGACCTGCTGGACGGCACCGCCGCCTTCGAGCCGGCCGTGCACACCGGCTTCGAGTTCTGGCTGGAGGACGCCGAGACCGCCACCGGCGAGGTGGCCGCCTCGCTGGAGCGCGCCAACGCCTCCGCGATCCCCACCGAGAAGCTCGCCGGCGTCGACGCCGCCTACTGGTGCGGCACCCCGGACAAGAACCACCTGCGCTGGGTGATGACGGTGCCGGAGGAGAAGCTGCTGGACGCGCTGGCCCGGCTGACCGCCGC
Source organism: Kitasatospora sp. NPDC059462 (assembly GCF_042749955.1). Lineage (NCBI taxonomy): Bacteria > Bacillati > Actinomycetota > Actinomycetes > Kitasatosporales > Streptomycetaceae > Kitasatospora > Kitasatospora sp. NPDC059462. Next base: position 8,736 of record NZ_JBHYUU010000199.1, read on the forward strand.
CGAGGAGTCCTCGCTCGGCCCGGACACCCGCCTGGTGGGCTCGTTCCGGGCGCACGGCCTGACCGTTCCGGTCTGGGACCTGCCGCTCGCGATGACCGCGGCCGACTGCGAGAAGCCGGCCGCGGAGTTCGCCGAGCGGCTCGCCGCGACGCTCGCCGACCCGGCCCCGCTCACCGCCGACGAGCGACGGGCCCGCGCCAACCTGGTGAACCGTCAGGTCACCCTGAACTAAAGGCGGGACGCAACGCCGGGGCACGCCCGGCGGATCGGCGTGATACGCGTCACATTGTCGCCCGCGACCCGCAATTTCCGGGCTGCGAGGGCGTCTTGGAAATTGGCGCGGGCGCGGATCCTTGTTACTGTCTAAAGAGTCCGGTCGCTGGTGCATCCCCCGTCGCCAGCGGCCGGATCTTTTGTTTTCCGAACGCCCCACGCCGGGGCCGGTCGGCCGTGCCCGATCAGTACGCGGACGACGGATCGTCAGTACGCCGAGCGGCCGCTGTCCAGCTGGACCGCCGCCGCCACCAACTCTCCCAGCAGTGGCTCGACTTGCGGCAGCCAGACACCGCCGTCGGCCCCCTGACGGGGCGGCAGCACCCAGCGCACCCGGTCGCCGTCCCCGCCGCCGGGCGGCAGCGGCAGGAAGCCGCCGCTCCCGTGGTAGCGCAACGATCCGGGCACCCAGGGGAGTTGGACGAGCACCTCGCCGAGCGCGTCGAGCGACCAGGGGGCGACCAGCATCGCGTACCGGTCGGGCATCGCCAGGACCGGTCCGAGCCGCAGCCGCAGGGCGGCCAGGTAGGCGAGCGCGCGGGCGCCGGCCGCCGCGGGGAGGCTGACCGCGCACACCGTGCGGCCGGTCGCGGTCAGCACCGGGGCGTCCGGGCAGCGCCGCTCCCACCACCAGCGCACCATCCGGGCGTCGGTGGTGGCCGCGAGCAGCGGCGGGTCGTGCGGGTGGGCGCCCGGCACCGGGCAGTCCGGGTCGCCGCAGGAGCAGTGTCCGCCGGCGAGCAGGACGGTTCCGGGGACGACGGGCCAGCGGTGGCCGGTGGCCGCCGTCAGGGCGCCGGCCAGCCGGGCCGCCCTGGCCGCCCGGGCCGCCGGCCGGCTCCTCGGGTCGTCGCGCAGTGGGTTGTCGCGCATTGGCACCCGTTCCTTTCCGTGACCGCTCGGTGGCTCCGCCCCGCGGCCGCCGGACCGGCCGCCGCCGCGCGTCCGGGGACGCCGGACCGGCCCGCGAAGCCGGACGGAGGGATCCGGCCGGGAGCCGGGTCGGAACGGACCGGGGGCCGGGCCGGAGCCGGGCGGCGGGCGGGGCGGCGGTACGGACGGCGGTGCGGACAACGGCGCGGGCCTGGAGCACGCGGTGGAGCACGATGTGAAAGGACTGCGGAATAGAACAGCCCTTGGAACGAGAATCCCGTATGCGACCGGATGGACGCCGCCCGGCCGCGGTTGGTTCCACCGTACGAGTGAGTCGCTTCCGGCCGACCCGGCCGGCCGGCGCCATGGGCATACGATCCGGACGGCCGCCGGAGCCGTCCCCCCGGTTCTGCCCGCTCACCGGCTGCTCCATGCCCGGCGGGCGGAGGCGCCCCGTCCCGCCGGACCGCGGTGCACTCGACCGGCGCGCGCGGAACGGAACGCGCCCCCTGACCGGGCCCGCGACGGCGCGACGGCGGCCACCAGCCTTGTCATTGCTCTGGACATGCCCCGAATGGCCTGTGTAGAAGTGGTGGCATTGCTGTCGATCAATGACGAGTAGTAGCGAATCGAGGCGAAACGCGCCCTTTTGGCCGTGCTCGCTCCAAACGGCCGTACCTGGGGGTTCCGCATGATCCGCGTGACACGCACCACCGCGTCAGGAGTGGCGGCATGACCGAGTCCCACCCACCGTCGACGTCCTCCGAGCCCGCCGAGCCCGGCGGTGCCAGCGGGCTCTCCGTGCTGGACCCGCCCGGCTTCCACGATCCGGCCGCGCCCGCCGCGCGGCCGGACGGACAGCCGGACGGGGAGCCCGACGGAGAGCCGGACGCGGAGCCGTCCGGACGGCCGGACGCCCGGACGCCCGGCGAGCTGCCGGGTGCCGGTGAGGGCGCGGACCGTGCCGCGTCCGCCCCCGGCGCGCCCGACGGCGCGCGTCCCGACGCCTCCGCCACCGGAGTGCAGGACCGTTTGGCCGGACGCCTGTCCGATTTCACCAGCCTGCACGAGCACACCGAACGGCTCGCCCGCGCCCGCGGCCTGTCCGCCACCCTGGACACCGTGCTCGCCTCCGGCGCCGCGCTGCTCGGCGCCGACCGCGCCCTGCTGGTCACCGCGCTCCCCGGCGGCGGCCCCAGCCAGCCGGTCGGCCTCGGCATGGACCGCGCCAGCCTCGGCTCGCTGGAGACCGTTCCGCCCGACCAGAGCCTGCTCGCCCGGCTGCTGCGCACGCACGACCGGCCCGCCGAGCTGGCCTCGCACGACCTCGCCGGCGACCCGGCGATCGGCGCCCGGCTGCGCGAACTCGCCGGCCACCTCGGCATCGGCGGCTGCTACGGGCTGCCGCTCGCCACCGAGGAGGACGGCCCGCTGGCCGCCGTGCTCTGGTTCTACGACCGGCCCGCCGGCCCGACCGGCCGCCAGCGCGAGCTGGCCCGCCGCTACTGCGCGGTGGCCGCCCCGCTGCTGGCCAAGCAGCTCGACGCGGAGAAGGTCCGGCGCACCACCGAGGCACTGCGCCGCGGTCTGCTGCCCGACCGCCTCCCCCGGCCCGCCGGCCTGCGGCTGGCCGCCCGGCTGGTCGCGGCCGGCCTGGACCGCTCCTGCGGCAGCGACTGGTACGACGCCATCCCGCTGCCGGACGGCACCGTCGGCCTCACCGTCGGCTCCGTCTCCGGCGACGGGCCGGGCGCCGGACCGGGCTCCGCCCCCGGCGCGGCCGCCGCGATGGGCCGGGTGCGGGCCGCGCTGCGGGCGTACGCGGTACTGGAGGGCGAGGACCCGGTGTCCGTCCTGGGCGACCTCGAACTGCTGCTGAAGACCACCGAGCCGTCCCGCACCGCCACCGCCGTCTACGCCTGGGTGGAGCCGGAGGGCCGCCGGATCACGCTGGCCGGGGCCGGCCACTGCCCGCCGGTGCTGGTCACCCGCTACGGCGCCGAGTTCGTGGAGACCTCGCTCTCCGCGCCGCTCGGCGTGCTCTCCTGCTGGGAGGCGCCCGGGGTCGAGTTCACCGCCGAGCGCGGCGACACGCTCGTGCTCTACACCGAGGGGCTCGCCCGCCGCTTCGGCCCGACCCTGCACGCCGGGCAGGCCAACCTGCGCCGGGCCGCCGCCGACGCCCCGCGCGACGTGCGGACCGACCCCGACCGGCTCTGCGCCCACCTGGTGGCGGCCGCGGCCGAGCAGGACACCACCGGCCCCTGGGACGGTCCGGACACCGACGACCTGATGCTGCTCGCCGCGCGCTTCGAGTAGCGGGGCCCGTTCGGGCCTTCGCCCCGCCCGCCCGGCCGGTCCGAACGGGCCGGGCGAAGGCCCGAACGGGTGAGCGGCCGGGCGTCCGTACCATGGACGCACGGCCGCCCACCTGTGTCGCGATCCGACGCGCCCCGGGCGGCACCACGCGCAAGGAGGCGACGTACGTGACCGAGGACCGCACCCCCGCGGTGGCCGAGAACCCCGAGGCCGTCGGCGGCGACGAGGAGCCGCAGCAGTTCAAGGGCCGCAAGAACGGCCTCTACTCCGAGGTCTCCGACGAACTGGCCGCCTCGATGAAGTCCGGCTGGGCGGACACCGAGCTGCACGGTCTGACCCCGGTCCCGCAGGCCCCGTACGCCGCCGAGCGCCGCGCCAAGCTGTCCGCCGCCTTCCCCGGCGAGCGCCTGGTCGTCCCGGCGGGCACCCTCAAGGTCCGGTCCAACGACTGCGACTACGCCTTCCGCGCCGCCAGCGAGTACGTGCACCTCACCGGCGACCAGACCGAGGACGCCGTGCTGGTCGCCGAGCCCGCGGGCCCCACCGGCCACACCTTCGACCTCTACCTGCTGCCCCGCTCCGACCGCGGGAACGGCGAGTTCTGGCTGGACGGCCACGGCGAGCTGTGGGTCGGCCGCCGGCACAGCCTCACCGAGCAGGAGCAGCTGCTCGGCCTGCCGGTGCGCGACGTCCGCAAGGCCGCCGACGAGCTGGCCGCCCGGGCCGCGGACGGCGTGCCGACCCGCATCGTGCGCGGCTACGACGCCGGTCTGGAGGCCGCGCTCGACGGCGTGCTGGACGCCGGCCGGGACGCCGGGCTCAAGGAGTTCCTGAGCGGCCTGCGGCTGGTCAAGGACGCGTGGGAGATCGGCGAGCTGCGCGCCGCCTGCGAGGCCACCGTCAAGGGCTTCACCGACTGCGTGCGCGAGCTCGGCCAGGCCGTCGCCACCTCCGAGCGCTGGATCGAGGGCACCTTCTGGCGCCGCGCCCGGGTCGAGGGCAACGACGTCGGCTACGGCTCCATCTGCGCCGCCGGCGCGCACGCCACCACCCTGCACTGGGTGCGCAACGACGGCGAGGTCCGCCCCGGCGAGCTGCTGCTGCTGGACGCCGGCGTGGAGACCAGCACCCTCTACACCGCCGACGTCACCCGCACCCTGCCGATCAACGGCCGCTTCGACGCGCTCCAGCGGAAGATCTACGACGCGGTCCACGACGCCCAGGAGGCCGGCATCGCGGCCGTGAAGCCCGGTGCCCGGTTCCGCGACTTCCACGACGCCTCGCAGCGGGTGCTCGCCGAGCGGCTGCTCGCCTGGGGCCTGCTGGACGCCTCGGTGTACGACGTCGAGAAGGTCCTGGAGCTGGGCCTGCAGCGCCGCTGGACCCTGCACGGCACCGGCCACATGCTCGGCCTGGACGTCCACGACTGCGCCCACTCGCGCACCGAGGAGCACGTCGACGCGCTGCTGGTGCCCGGCATGGTGCTCACCGTCGAGCCGGGCCTGTACTTCCAGCAGGACGACCTGACCGTCCCGGAGGAGTACCGCGGCATCGGCGTCCGGATCGAGGACGACATCCTGGTCACCGCCGACGGCAACGAGAACCTCTCGGCCGGCCTGCCGCGCCGCGCCGAGGACGTCGAGGCGTGGATGGCCTCGCTGGCCTGATCCGACGGGCGGCGCTGCCGGGCCCGCGCCCGGCGGGCCGTCGTACGGGCGGCGCGGCAGCCGCCCGGGCCGCCGGCGGTCCGGCCCCCGAGCAGTGGGGGCC
>NZ_JBHYUU010000200.1:0-13784 GCF_042749955.1 Kitasatospora sp. NPDC059462
GGGTGTTCGCCTTCGACCTGGCGGGGGGGGGGGGGGGCCCGCCCCCCCCCCGGGGGGCCGCACCGCTCGCGCGCCCGGGGCGCGGCGCCGGTCACGGGACCAGTTCGGCCAGCCGCGAGGGCAGTTGGGTGCGGCGCCGGATGCCGAGCTTGCGGTAGGAGCGGGTGAGGTGCTGCTCGACCGTGCTGACCGTGATGAACAGCTTGCGGGCGATCTGCTCGTTGGTGGAGCCCCCGGCGGCGAGTTCGGCCACCCGCCACTCCGCCGAACTGAGCCGGCGGACCGGCTCGGCGGCGTCCGCGGGGTCCGCCTCCGTCCAGGCCTTCCTGGTCTCCGCCGCCGGTGGCTCCGGCAGGGAGGCCGCGGCGCACTGGGCGGCCAGCGTCCGGGCCATGTGGCTGTGGAAGCGGGCCTGGACCGGATCCTCCAGCGCCTCGTAGGCCTGGCCGAGGTCGGCGAGGGTGTACGCCAGGTTCAGCGAGTCGCCGCAGCGGTCCAGCACGCTCGCCGCCTTCAGCAGGACCGGCGGACGCTCGTCGGCGCGCAGGGTGGCCGCCAGCGCGCGGTAGGCCTGGCCCCGGGTGCGCGGGTGGCCCGAGGGGACCAGCGCCAGCTGTTCCGTCAGCAGTTCCCTGGCCTGCGCCGCCCGGCCCTGGTGGAGGTGGGCCCGGGCGGCGTCGACGCGCCAGGCCACCGTCGACGGGCAGTCGGCCCCCCACAGCCGCATCAGGTGCCCGGCCGCCAGGAAGTCCTGGAGCGCGGCGCCGTGGCGCCCGCGGGCCAGGTGCAGATGGCCCCGGGCGTCGAGGTACACCACCCCGCCGAGGGTCCCGAAGGCGGCGCTGGGCACCGGGAGGTCGAGGTAGGTCTCGGCCTCCCCGAGGTCCCCCATCGCCGTGGCGGTGAGGATGAGGAGCGACAGCGGGATGACGATGGCCGTTCCCCAGCTCTCCCTCGGCATCAGCGCGAAGGCGGCCCTGGCCTGGCGCCTGGCGTTCGCGAGGTCCCCCAGCCGGTAGTGGATCTCCGCGCGTGCCGAGATCAGCAGGGCGTTCCAGACCAGCCCGTACGCCTTCCCGATGGAGGCGAGCAGGGCGTCGCACCAGGCCGAGGCCTTGTCGAGGTGGTCGGAGTAGATCAGGACCAGGAGCGAGGCGAGCGAGGAGGCCGGGCCGGCCGCTCCGGCCAGGGCCTTGCGCAGGACGAGTTCCGCGGCCGGGAGGGCCTCCTCGTCGCCGGCGCCCCGCAGGACCGCGCCCAGGGCGGCGGTGGCCCGCTGGTCGGGGTCGAGGCCGGCGTCCATCGGGGACACGTCCGGGCTCCCCGGGGTGGGCGCGATGCCCGGGTACGCCAGCGGGAGCCAGAGGCGCAGCGGTTCGGCGTACCGGGCGGAGTCCTCGTCGCCCGGCGCGGGGGAGTCGTCGAGGTGCGCCATCACGCGCGTGGCCAGCTCCACCTGCCCGTTCCACAGCAGGCTCCGCACGACGGGCGCGGACTGCCGCACGGAGAGCTCGCCCCGCTCGGCCGCCGCCACCAGGTCGGGCAGGTAGCTCTTCGCCGCCGCGGGGTTGTAGCACCACACGACGTCGACGAGCTTCGCGGCGATGTCGAGCTGCTCGCGCCGGCTCGCGCTCTCCCGGTGGGCCCGCTCCAGGAACCCGACGGCCGTCTCGGGGTCCCCGCCCGCGAGGGTCTGGTCCGCGGCCTCGCACAGGACCTGCCGCGCCCACGGGATCGCCTCGTCGACGCGCATCAGGTGCTCCGCCGTCACGACCGCCGGGGCGCCCTCGTGGTGCAGGAGCCGGGCGGCGCGCGACCGCAGGATCTGGCGCTGCTGTTCGGGGATGCTGCGGAGCACGGCCTCGCGCACGCTCGGCTGGCGCAGCAGGTCGTGGTCCAGCAGCGCGCCGACGCCGGGGGTCGCGACGACCCGGCCGACGGACTCCGGGTCCATGCCGCACAGCCTCGCCACCACGGCGGCCGAGCGGAAGTCGCCCAGCGTGGCCATGGCCTGCGCGATCTCCAGCACGACCGGCTCGGCCCGGTAGAGGCAGGTGAGGACGGCGCGGCCGAAGGCCGGCCCGGCGACCGGCCGGTGCCGGGCGTCCGGCTCGGCCGTCCCCCTCGCGTAGTCCTCGGCCAGGGCCCGGACCAGCAACGGCCGGCCGCCGCTGAGTCGTTGGCACTCGGCGGCGATCCGGCCGGCCGTCCCGGGGTCGAGGCGGTCCTGCAGCACCGTCGTGACGCCGGCCCTGGAGAGCGGCTCGACGTCCAGCCTGGTACAGATCGGCAGCCGCAGGATCTCGGCCTGCACCAGGCGCTGCACCTCGCCCCGGCCCATGTCCGGACAGTAGGTGAGGGCGATCGTCATGGGCGCGTCGCCCATCCGCCGGACGAGCGCGAGCAGGTACTGCAGCGACTCGACGTCCGTGAAGTGCGCGTCGTCGATGCAGACGACCAGGGGCCGGCCGCTGGTCAGGCGCTGGAAGGCGCCGTGCAGCAGACCGAGGACGGACGGGTGGATCTCACCGCGCGCCCGCGTCCCGCCGTCCGCGGCCGAGCGGACCTCGGGCGCCGCGCCGTGCGAGAAGAGGCGCCGGGCCCGCAGGAGTTGATCGATGACCCCGAGCGGCTGGTGGCGCTCGGCCCGGGAGGCGGTGGCCTCCAGGACCTTCGCGCCCGCGTCGGAGGTCCGGCGGGCGAAGGAGGCCAGCAGGGCGGTCTTCCCGCTCGCCAGCGGGCCGCCGAGGGCGACGATCCGGGATCGGCCCCGGGAGGACTCGTTGTAGACCTGGGACAGTGTCAGCTCTTCCTGATCCCGTTCGACCAGCTTGTCCATCACTTCTCACCATTTCGCAACACAGTGAAGGGGGTGAACCTGCACCCGACGAATGCGCCGGAGCGCGTGTGCGATGTCAGGAGTGGTCCCCTACTTCGGCGACCGGGACCGGGGTGGCGGCCTTGGGCACCGGGCGGACGGCGGTCCTGCGCTCGATCGCGGTGATGAGCGGCCCGGTCATGCCGGTCGTGATCAGGGCCATCAGGACGAGGACGGTGAACAATCGCTCGTCGATGATGCCCGCGCTGAGGCCCACGTTCAGCGCGATGAGTTCGGTCAGCCCGCGGGTGTTCAGCAGCGCGCCGATCATGGCCGAGCGCCGGGTGTCGAGACCGCCGAGCCGCGCCATCGCGTAGCCCGCGGCGGCCTTCCCGCCGACGCCGCAGACGAGCATCACCACGAGCAGGAGCACGTCGGAGCCCTTCAGCGCCCCGAGGTTGGTGGTCAGGCCGGTGACGACGAAGAACAGCGGCAGCAGCAGCCCGCCGGACTGCTCCGTCGAGCGCAGCACGTCCGCGTCCGCCGTGCCGTCCGGCTTGGGCATGACCAGGCCGGCGACGAAGGCACCGAAGATCGCGTGCAGGCCGATGCTGGCGGTGGCCCAGGCACCCGCCGCGGCGAGCACCAGGGCGACGGTGACCTGGCTCGCCATCACGGCGTTGGTGCGGCGGAACCACCAGCCGAGCGCGGGGCGCACCACGAGGACCATCACGGCCACGAACACCGCGAGCAGCAGCGCCGTCTCCGGCCAGGAGCGGTCCCCGGCGCCCTTGGTGCCGATCAGGGCGGCGGCGAGCACCAGCCAGGCGGTCACGTCCATGAACCCGGCGGACGCGGTGGCGATGTTGCCCACCGAGGTCCCGGCGAGACCGCGTTCGCGCACGATCGTGGCGAGCACCGGGAGCGCGGTGATCGACGTCGCGACGCCGAGGAAGAGGATGAAGGACCGGCCGTCGGTGTGCTGGCCGTCGAAGGCGCCGGTGTGCTGCACCCCCAGGGCGATGGCGCAGCCGAGGGCCAGGGGAATGAGCATCGCCCCGACCGAGATCAGGGTCACCGGTCTGCGATGGTTCCTGACGGACTTGAGGTCGATCTCGTAGCCCACGCCGAACATGAAGATCACCACGGCGATCTGGGCGATGACGGCGATGAAGGGCATCGCCTGTTTGGTGAAGAGGTGGGAGGTCAGATCACCCGGGAGCCTGCCGAGCAGGCTCGGTCCGAGGATGATGCCGGCGGCGATCTGGCCGACCACGGTCGGCTGTCCGATCCGGCGCGCGAGGGCGCCGAGCACGCTCGACGCTCCGAGTACCAGGGCGATGTCCCCGACGACGGTGGCCGTCACTGCATCCATGCTCATGTGTACTACGCCCCCAAATGGTCGATGAATTCGGTGAGTCCGGCTGTCAGAGCCAGCGTGCGTCCCGGGCGATCCGCAGCGCGTCGATGCGGTTGCGCGCACCGAGCTTCGCCACCATGGATGAGAGGTAGTTGCGCACGGTCCCCTCGGAAAGGTGCAGTCGTGCGGCGATCTCGACGGTCGTGTCCCCGTGGGAGAGGCGTTCCAGAACCGCGAGTTGACGTGAGGTCAGGGGGCAGCCGGCGTTGGCCAGGGCGGCGACCGTCAGGTCGGTGTCGAAGACGCGTTCGCCCTGGTGGATCCGGTGCAGGGCCTCGAAGAACCGGCTCGGCGGGACGCTGCGGTGCAGCATGCCGGCCACGGCGCCGGAGTAGGTCTGGCGGACGATCGACCGGGTGTAGCGCTCGGCCAGGACGAGGCTGCGGCACTCCGGAATGCCGGCGATCTTCTCGGCGACGGTGATCGCGCTGCTGTCCGCGCCGTCGAAGCCGATGACGGCCACATCCGGCCGGTGGATTTCGGCGAATTCCAGCGCATCGGAATCGCCGCCGACGGCGCCCACCACGTGGATGTCGTCGTTCTTCTCGATCAGCGCGGCGAGCGCGCTGCGGGAAAGCAGCAGATCATCGGCGACCATCACTCGGATACTCATCGGTTCCCTCGCGAATGACCGGTGTCACACAGGTGGCCGGAAACAGGATGGCTCGAATGCCGCTGTGGTGCCGCGCGCCGGGGCGGGGGCTGTGCCACCGCGCCGGCCGGTGCCGGACGGCGCCCGGGGTGCTGCTCCCCGGCACCGTCGAGGCGGCCGGAAGCGGGCGTCGATGACGCCGCGACGCAGGCCGGCTCGTACTCGTAACGCATGTGAACGCTCTGGACCAATGGCTCGACCCCAGACCGCAATGTGCTCAACTCCCCCGTTTGGAGCCGCGCATGACGACCGTAAGACTGTTCTGATGTTCGAATTCGAAGCTCTCCCCGGCCCGCCCCGACGAGCGGCTGCCCGGCGGGAGAGGGCATGGCGGCGCACCCGGCCTCCGGCCGGGAGGTGTTCTCGCCGCTAGCTCCTGGACCCGGCTCCGGCGTGTCCGGGCGCGATGACGACCGGCACCGAAACCCCCGTTCCGTGGTCGCCGACCTGCATGACACTCACCCCCCTACGCCTGCGAAGTCGGGTCAATTTCCTCGTCCGTACCGGAATCGTTGCAGATCAAGCCCGTGCGCCGGGCCGACCGGCCACTGGACGGGCCGTCTGATCGCGAGTGCACCCGTCACTGCAAGCGGTCGAGCCCAAAATCGAACATAAGATAGCCAGGCTTGATAATGAAGGTCAAGGATGAATGCAAATGGCTCAGGGCCCCAACCGTGGATGTGATCTCCGTGGCTTCCGGGTGGCCCGGGGGCAGCGGCGTCCGGCCGCCCGTCTGACCAGCGCCGTTGCCGGGCGGGGGTGCGGGCGGGGCGCGGCCGGGGTGGCGCGGGCGCCCGCGGTCGCGGGCGGGTCCGCCGGCGCGGCGGGTCATCTGCGTTGTTGACTGATTGTCAATTTGAGTGCGGAAATGTCGCATTGGATCATTTCGCACCGCCGGAGCGGCGCCGCCGCCGGCCCCGGGTGGACGCCGCCGCCGGCCTCGGGCGGACGGCGGCGCCGGACGGCTTCACGCCGGCTGCGGCGGCCGGGTCGTCCGCAGCTGGCGCAGGCCCTCCAGGAAGAGGTCCAGCCCGAAGGCGAACCGCTCCGCCGGGTCCGTTCCCGCCAGCGCGTCCAGGGCCGCCGCGTACTGCGGCGACACCTGGACGTCGAGCCGCTCGGTGCGGACCCGCCAGTCGTGCTCGGGCGGCAGCCTCAACTGGGCCTGTTCCTCGATGGCGTGGCCGAGCACGTAGTAGAACAGGGCGAAGCCGGCCCAGCCGGCCTGGGCGGGGGGCAGCCCGGCCCGGCAGAGGACCTGGACGGCCACGTCCGAGCCGATGATGGTGTTGGCCCCCGGCGCGAAGGTGCCGGCCACCACCCGGGCACCGTCGCGCCGCCCGAGCAGGGCCCCGCGCAGGCGGCCGCCGAGGATGCGGAGCTGGTCGAGCCAGGGGACGTCGGGCAGCGGGTCCCCGATGCCCTCGACGATCCGGTCGGCCACCGCGTCGAGCAGGGCCTCCTTGTTCGGGAAGTGCCGGTAGAGCGCGCCGCCCTGGACGTTGAGCGCCGCACCGAGCTTGCGCATGGTGAGCTGGTCCAGTCCCTCGGCGTCGAGGAAGCGCAGCGCCTCGTCGACAACGTCGGTTTTGCGCAGGCGCATTGACTCTCCTTCAGATCGATTGACACCCCCTGGGCCCGAGGTTATCTTGAGCACCGTTCAGAGTGAACACTGTTCACTAGTGAACACTGTTCACCCTTGGGTCGCTACTGAGGAGACGTCATGTCCGAGGCCCGAGTCGCGGCCGCACCCCCTGCTCTCAGGCCGAACGTGCCGCTCGGCGTGGTCGTGGCGATGTCCTGCCTCGCCCTGTTCATGGTCGTGCTCGACGCCACCATCGTCACCGTGGCCCTGCCGGACATGCGCACCGGGCTGAGCCTGTCCACCGGCCAGCAGCAGTGGGTGGTCAGCGGCTACCTCGTCACCCTGGGCGGCTTCCTGCTCCTGGCGGCGCGGGCCGGCGACCTCTACGGACACAAGCGGGTCTTCCTGTTCGGGGCGTTCCTCTTCACCCTCGCCAGCCTGGTCGGCGGACTGGCGCCCGGCGGAGCGGTCCTGATCGGCTCCCGGATCGCCCAGGGCGCCGGCGCCGCCGCGCTGGCCCCGACCAGCCTGAGCCTGATCACCGCCACCCACACCGACGCCAAGGAGCGCGAGCGCGCGCTGTCGCTGTGGAGCATGATGAGCGGGGTCGCCGGCCTGATCGGCGTGGTCCTCGGCGGCGTGCTCACCGCCGAACTGAGCTGGCGCTGGGTGTTCTTCGTCAACGTCCCGGTCGGCATCGTGCTCCTGGCCGTCGGGGCCCGCCTGGTGCTCCCGCCCGCCCTGGCCGCGGAGAGCCGGCTCGACCTGGTCGGGGCCCTCTGCGTCACCCTCGGCATCGGGGCGCTCACCTACGGGCTCTCCGAGGCCTCCACCGAGAGCTGGGGTTCGCCGAGCGTCGTGCTGCCCCTGATCGCGGCCGTCGTCATGCTCGCCGCCTTCCTGGTCGCCGAGGCCCGCAGCCCCCACCCGCTCATCCCGCTGGACCTCGTCCGGCCGCGGAACCTGCGGATCGCCAACCTGCTGATGTTCTGCCTGGGCGTGACGCTGACCGCCCTGCTGTTCTTCCTCTCGCTCTACTGCCAGCAGGTGCTCGGCTACAGCGCGCTGCGCACCGGCATGGCGATGCTGCCCATCACCCTCATCTTCATCGTGGGCGGCCTCACCTCCCGCAAGCTCATCTCGGTGGTCGGCCCCCGGCCCCTGCTGGTGGCCGGCGGTCTCATCGCCACCGCGGGCATCGTCTGGCTCTCCACCATCTCCACCGACTCGACCTACCTGACCCACATCCTCGGCCCCAACCTGGTCGGCGGGTTCGGCATCAGCCTGATGCTCCTCGCCGTCACCATCAGCGGCACCGTCGGCGTCGAGCCCAGGAACGCCGGCGCCGCCTCCGGGCTGCTCAACACCTCCCGCCAGATCGGCGGAGCCGTCGGCCTCGCCGTGCTGGTGAACATCGCCTCCACGGTGACCACCCACGCGGCCGACCGCGGCCGCCTGGACGCGCTGGTCCAGGGCTACCGCGCCGCGTTCCTGGTGAACGGCGGCCTGATGCTCGTCGCCGGACTCGCCGCGCTGGCGCTGTCCTCGGCGGGCACGTCCGCCGCCGAGAAGGGCCACGAAGCGCCCGGCGGGCACTAGGGCTCGGGGTGGCGCGGCACGGACACGACGGAAGGGCTCGGCGGCATGTCGCACGGACCGGCGCCGACGGCGCGCCCCGTGTTGCGGGAACATTTCTCCAAGACAACGCGAAGCCGCACTTGTGAGGCTGCGGAGGTGTCCCAGAACCTCATCGGCGCCCTGCCGTCGCGGCTCCGCCCGCCCCGGTACGGTGTCGACGCGCCGGCCTTCCTGGCCGCCACCACCGTCACCGGGGCGGCGTGCGTGCTGGCCGCCGCCCGCCGGCGGCGCGGCCGGGGCCCGGCGGCGGCCGCCGGAGCGGCCCTGCTGGCCTCCGCCGGCGTCTACCTGCACACCACGCTCCGCGGCAAGCTGCGGGTCTGGGAGCGGGAACTGGACCGGATCGGCCTGAAGGGCGACGAACGGCTGCTGGACCTGGGGTGCGGCCGCGGCGCGGTCCTGGTGGCGGCCGCCCGGCGGCTGCCGGCCGGGCACGCCGACGGCGCGGACCTCTGGTCCCGCGAGGACCAGAGCGGCAACGACAGCGCCGTCACGCTCGCCAACGCCGCCGCGGCCGGAGTCGCCGGCCGGGTCGCGGTGCACACCGCCGACATCACCGCGCTGCCGTTCGCCGACGACTCCTTCGACGTCGTGACGAGCGCGCTGGTCATCCACAACATCCCCACCCGCGAGGAACGCGAACGCGCGCTGGACGAGGCGATGCGGGTGCTGCGCCCCGGCGGGCAGCTGCTCGTCGCGGACTTCTGGTGGGCCGCCGCCCAGTACGCGAAGCACCTCGGCGCGGGCACGCCGCGTCCGCTCGGGGCCGAGTACTGGTACGGCGGCCCGTGGCTCGGCGTCGTGCTGCTGCACGTGGTCAAGGAACCCCGGTCGATGGAGTCGATGGAGGAGCGCTCGTGCTGACCGCCGCCATGATCCCCTGGAACAGGCTGATGGCGAAGCAGCAGCTGCTGTTGCTGCTCTCGTCGATCGGGTCGATGGTGCTGTTCACCGTGGCCACCGTGCCCGTCGCCGTGCACACCGGCACCCACTGGCCGCTGAGCTGGCCGGTGACCGCCCTGGTCTACGCGTCCCTGACGGTGCGCCGGCACTTCCCGTTGGGCACGGTGGCGGTCTCCGTCATCGGCTCGGTGGTCCTGATGGCCGACGGGATGGTCTACCCGCTGACCCTGCTCGCGCTCTTCTGCGCGCTGTACTGGGTCGCGCTGGACTCCTCCCCGGTGCGCACGCTCATGGTCGGCGTCCCCGTCAAGGCCACCCTGCTCGTCGCCTCGCTCATCACCCACCCCGGCATCACCGGCGTGATCATCGTGATGTGGGCGGCGCTCGCCGTCACCACCGGCAGCGCCGCACGCAGCCACCGCGCCTACGTGGCCGAGGCCGAGGAGCGCGCCAAGCGCGCCGAGCGGGCCCGGGAGGAGGAGGCGAACCGCCGGGTGGCCGAGGAGCGGCTGCGGATCGCCCGGGAGCTGCACGACGCGGTGGGCCACCACGTCGCGCTGATCAACGTCCAGGCCGGCGCGCTGGGTTACCTGCTGGAGGACGAGGACCGGACCCAGGCCCTGGAGTCGGTCGCCCACATCCAGCAGGCCAGCGCGGAGGCCCTGGAGGAGCTGCGGCTGACGGTCGGGCTGCTGCGCCAGCCCGGGTCGACCGAGTCCGCCGAGCCGACCGAGCCGGTGCCGGGCCTCGACCGGCTCGGCGACCTGATCTGCTCGTTCGCCGGCGCGGGCCTCCAGGTCACCCGCGAGGTGACCGGCCAGGCCAGGCCGCTGCCCGAGGCGGTGGAGCTGACCGCCTACCGGGTCATCCAGGAGTCGCTGACCAACATCCGCAAGCACGCGGGCTGCGTCCCCGCGACCGTGCGGCTGGGGTACGGGCCCGGGGCGCTCAGGCTGGCCGTCGAGGACGACGGCGAGCCGGTCGCCTGGGGGAGCCGGCGCCCGGCGGCGCCCGCCACGGTCGGGGTCGGCGCGGTCGGCGGGCACGGCATCGTCGGCATGCGGGAGCGGGTGACCGCGGTGGGCGGCCGGCTCGCGGTGGGCCCGCGGCCCGAGGGCGGCTACCGGGTGTTCGCCGAGCTCCCGCTGCGCGCGGCCGGAATCGAGGGCGTGTGAACGGGACCGTCTCCGCCCCGCCGGCCTCCGCCGTCTCGGCGCCGACCCGCGTGGTCATCGCCGACGACCAGGCCCTCGTCCGGGCCGGCCTGCGGCTGGTGATCGACCGCGCACCGGGGCTGACCGTGGTGGGCGAGGCCGCCACCGGCCACGACGCGGTCCGGGCCGCCCAGGCGGAACGCCCCGACGTCGTGCTGATGGACATCCGGATGCCGGAGCTCGACGGGCTGGCCGCGACCCGGCGGATGGCCGCCGACGACAGCCTCGCCGGTGTGCGGGTGCTGATCCTGACGACCTTCGAGGTCGACGACTACCTCTTCGAGGCGCTGCGGGCGGGGGCCAGCGGCTTCCTCGGCAAGGGCGCGCGCCCCGAGGTCCTGATCGAGGCGATCCGCACCGTGGCCCGCGGCGACGCGCTGCTCTCGCCGTCCGCGACCCGGGGCCTGATCACCAGGTTCCTCACGCTGCACGACAGCGAGCCGGTCCGCCCCTCCCCGCTGGTCTCCACGCTCACCGAGCGCGAGCGCCAGGTCGTCGCGCTGGTCGCCGAGGGCATGTCCAACGCGGAGATCGCCGGCCAGCTCATGCTCAGCCCCCTGACCGTCAAGACCCACGCCAACCACGCCATGACCAAGCTCGGCGCCCGCGACCGGGCGCAACTCGTCGTTCTCGCCTACCAGACGGGGCTGGTGGACGCACCGCGTCCCCGGCCCTGACCCCCGTCGTCCCGCCCCGTTGCCGCGGTGTCCCCGCGACAGCGGGGTGACGGCTGCCCGCTCCCTCGCCCCTCCCGATCCCGCCTACTGCGAACGCAGTAGGCGAAGCCGTGCGCCGCGCCGGATGGCGCGGTCACGCCCCGGGCAACCGCTGCGGCCGGCCGGAGACGGCGGCGGCGCGGAACCGGACGATAGGGCACTGAATTGAAGGGAACGGAGAATCATGTCAACCCTTGCACGCTGGTGTTATCACCACCGGTTCGTCGTGATCATCGCCTGGGTGGGGCTCCTGATCGGGCTGGCGCTGATGTCGGGGGCCGTGAAGACGGCGTACGACAACTCGCTCAGTCTGCCGGGAACCGGATCGGGCAAGGCCCAGGAACTGCTGCAGCGGGCGGCGCCGTCCCAGGCCGGTGACTCCGACCAGATCGTGTGGCAGGTGAAGGAGGGCGCCGTCACCGACCCGGCCATCGAGCAGCGGATGTCGGCGATGCTCAACGACGTCTCGCACATGCCCGCGGTGGCCTCGGTCGTCAGCCCCTACGCCGAGGGCGGCCAGATCCAGGTCAGCCAGGACAAGCGCACCGCCTACGCCACGGTCAACTTCGACGAGGCCGCCGACAACCTGGACAAGGCGGACATCAAGCGGGTGATCGACGCCGCGACGGCGGCGCAGCAGCCCGGCCTCGCGGTCGAGCTCGGCGGCAAGGGCATCACGGCGGCGGAGGAGACCCCGGCGTCGGACGCCTCGGCGATCGGCATCATCGCGGCGGCCGTCATCCTCCTGATCGCCTTCGGATCGCTGCTGGCGATGGCCCTGCCGATCGTGACCGCGGTGGCGGGCGTGGGCAGCGGCATGATGCTGATGGCCCCGCTCAGCCACATGATGTCCGTGAACGGCATCGCCCCGATCCTCGGTGCGCTGATCGGCCTCGGCGTCGGCGTCGACTACGCGCTGTTCATCGTGACCCGGCACCGCCGCGGCCTCGGCTCCGGACTGGACCCGGAGGAGTCGACCGTCCAGGCCATCAACACCTCCGGACGCGCCGTGCTGTTCGCCGGCGGCACGGTCTGCATCGCCCTGCTCGGCCTGCTCAGCGTCAACCTGGAGTTCATCAACGGCCTGGCCGTCCCGGCCGCGATGACCGTGGTCTGCACCGTGGTCGCCGCCGTCACGCTGCTCCCCGCCCTGCTCGGCGTCTTCGGCATGCGCGTGCTGAGCCGCAAGCAGCGCCGCGCGATGCAGGCCGGTACGGCGGTCCAGACGGAGAGCGACAACGGCCTGTGGGCGCGCTGGTCGCGCATCGTGCCGCGCTTCCCGGCGGTGCTGACCGTCCTGGGCCTCGCGGTGATGATCGTGGTGTCGGCCCCCGTGTTCAGCCTGCGGCTCGGCTTCGCCGACGCCTCCAACGACGCGACCTCGACCCACACGTACAAGTCCTACCAGATGCTCGCCAAGGGCTTCGGCCCCGGCTTCAACGGCCCGCTGGTCCTGGTCTCCGAGGCGAAGAACCCGACCGACCTCGCCGCGGTGGAGAAGCTCGACCAGGCGCTGGCCGCCGTGCCCGGCGTGGCCGCCGTGGAGAGCGCGCCCCCGCAGACCGCGGAGGGCAGCACCTCGTCGATCGTGATCACCCAGGTCATCCCGACCACGGCCCCGCAGGACGAGGCCACCTCCGACCTGATCAACCACCTGCGCGACACGGTCGTCCCGCAGTACACCCAGGGCACCTCCCTCCAGGTGTACGTCGGCGGGCTGACGGCCACCTTCATCGACTTCGCGACGGTGACCAGTGAGAAGCTGCCCTGGCTGCTGATCACCATCGTGGGCTTCAGCTTCCTGCTGCTCGTCCTCGCCTTCCGCAGCCTGCTCATCCCGGCGGTCACCGCCGTGCTCAACCTGCTGTCGGCGGCGGCCTCGTTCGGTGTCCTCACCGCCTTCTTCCAGTGGGGCTGGGGCACCGACCTGTTCGGCCTCGGCGCACCCAGCCCGATCGAGGGCTACCTGCCGGAGCTGGTGCTCGCCGTCCTGTTCGGCCTCTCCATGGACTACCAGGTCTTCCTGGTCAGCAGGATGGCCGAGGAGTGGGCGATCTCCCGCGACAACGCCCGGTCGGTGCTGGCCGGCGTGACCCACACCGCACGGGTGATCACCGCCGCGGCGCTGATCATGATCGCGGTGTTCACCGCCTTCATCTTCACCGGCCAGCGCGGCATCGCCGAGTTCGGTGTCGGCCTCGCGGCCGCCGTGGCACTGGACGCCTTCGTGCTGCGGACGGTGCTCGTGCCGGCGGTGATGTACATGTGTGGCAAGGCCAACTGGTGGCTGCCGGAGTGGCTGGACCGCCGCCTCCCGCATCTGGCCATCGAGCCGTCCGTCGAGGAGCCGCCGGCCCGCGTTCCCGGTCCCGCCCTCGTCTGACGGGGCACCCGCACGGCGCCGGGGGTGCCCGGCGCACATCCGTCCGATCGGCGACCGGGTGCCGGGGTCGACCCCCGGTCACCCGTCGCCGTCGGCCACCCTCCTCCCGCGTGCTCGTGAACTCCGGCGGTGCCGGAGAGACGGGGTGGCCGGTCTCTTTCGTTGTCCCGGAGGTTGCTGATGCCGTCGACGGTGGGGCTCGTGGAGGACCTGGAGGAATGGGCGTGGCGCGAGGTCGAACGACTTCGCTGTGAGACGGCCCAGTTGGCCATCGCCCTCGGGGAGGTGGAGAAGGAGCTGTCACGGCTGGCCGGTGCCCGGGAGACGATGCGGCGGGCGCTGCGGGCGCTGCGCCCGGACCTCGCGGAATGCGCCGGCCCGGCGGCTCCCGCCGGGGCCGGCCGGTCCGGCGGCGCCGCCCCCGCGGACCCAGGCTCTTATAAACAAAAGACGCT